>JBMCIU010000066.1:0-7886 GCA_048616755.1 Verrucomicrobiota bacterium | reverse complement strand
CGGCAAGTGCGTGCCCTGTCGGGAGGGTACCCGCCAGATGCTCGCGCTTCTGGACGACATTATGGCCGGTGAAGCCACTGCGGAGACGCTTGAGACTCTTGAGCGGGTGGCCCGCACCGTCCAGAAGGGGTCGTTGTGCGGACTTGGCAAAACTGCCCCCAGCCCGGTGTTGTCCACGCTCGAGCATTTTCGTGAAGAGTATGAAGCTCACGTATTTGACAAACGCTGCCCCGCCGGACGCTGCAAAGCCCTGGCGATTCCGGAAATCGATGCGGAGACCTGCATCGGCTGCACCGCCTGTGTCCGCAAGTGCCCCGTGGACGCCATCAGCGGGGAGCGCAAGCAACCGCACACCATTGATCCGGAGATCTGCATCCGTTGCGGTGCCTGCGCTGAAGCCTGCAAGTTCAACGCCATCAGCGGCGTATAGATCCGCGAGCCCGAGCCGACCATGGCGCCGACCGCAGATCCGGCCCGTGAAACCGAACGAGAAACCAACAGGACTAAACCCAATAAAGGTGACACCATGACCCAGGCCAACACTGACAATACATTGACCCTCAACGGCCGTTCCGTACCCGTGGACGAGGCAACAAATTTGCTGGAAGTGATCCGCGCGGCCAAAATCGATCTGCCGACGTTCTGCTACCACTCGGACCTGAGCGTGTACGGCGCCTGCCGCTTGTGCATCGTCGAGGTTGAGGGCCGCGGCATCGTCGCCAGTTGCTCGACTCCGCCGGCGCCGGGCATGATTGTGCGCACCCACACCGAGGAATTGCGCGAAATGCGTCGAACCACCCTCGAACTGCTGCTCGCCAACCATCCCCAGACTTGCACCACCTGCGTCAAAAGCACCCAGTGCAAACTGCAGGACCTTGCGCAGCGCTTCGGCATCGAGGAGGTCGCCTTCAAACGCACCGTTAAAGACCACCCGCGCGATGATACAAACCCCTCGCTGGTGCGCGATCCGAACAAGTGCGTGCTCTGCGGGGACTGTGTCCGTTTCTGCTCGGAAATCCAGGCCGTGGGGGCCATCGATTTTGTCAACCGCGGCGCCAAAGTCACGGTCGCGCCGGCTTACAACAAGGGGCTTGGCGATGTCGAGTGCGTATTCTGCGGCCAGTGCGCCGCGGTTTGCCCCACCGGCGCCATCACGCCGCGCAACGATGTAAACAGCGCCTGGAGCGCCATCGACGATCCCGAGACCACTGTGGTTGTGCAGATCGCACCCGCGGTGCGCGTGGCGCTCGGCGAGGAATTCGGGCTCGATCCCGGCACAACCGTCACATGGAAAATGGTCGCCGCACTCAAAACCCTGGGTTTCGACCAGGTCTACGATACTTCCTTTGCCGCGGATCTGACCGTTGTCGAGGAAGCCACCGAATTCCTGGGCAGAGTTAAAGACGGCGCCCGGCTTCCCCAGTTCACCTCCTGCTGTCCCGGCTGGGTCAAATTCGTCGAGCAGTTTTATCCCGATCTGCTCGCGAACCTGTCGAGTTGCCGGTCCCCGCAGCAGATGTTCGGCTCGGTCGCGCGCCGCACGCTGCCCGAACAGCTCGGCGTCGAGCCGAAGAACTTGGTCGTGGTTTCGATCATGCCCTGCACCGCCAAAAAATTTGAGGCGAGCCGTGCGGAGTTCGCAACGGCGGGGCAGGCGGACGTGGACTTGGTATTGACCACCCGCGAGCTGGCCGCCATGATTCGAGGTGCGGGCCTGCGCTTCAACGAGTTGAATAACGAATCCTTCGATCTACCGCTCGGCTTCAAAACCGGGGCCGGGGTGATTTTCGGCAATTCCGGCGGCGTCAGCGAAGCGGTCGTGCGTTTCGCCCACGAGAAAGTCACCGGCGAGCGCATGTCCTCGGTCGATGTTCACGAAGTGCGCGGCGAAGAGGGCGTGCGCGAGGCCGTTATCCAAATGGGCGAGACCACCGTGCGCATGGCTATAGTACACGGTTTGGCCAACGCGCGCCGTATCGCAGAGCAAGTTCGCAAAGGCATCTGCGAATATGACTTTATTGAGGTTATGGCATGCCCGGGCGGCTGCATCGGCGGAGCGGGTCAGCCAGTCTCGTTCGACGACGACATCCGCCACCGTCGGACCGAGGCGCTCTACGCCGTGGACAAGTCTTTGCAGGTTCATCATTCGCAGGACAACCCCTACGTGCAAGCCTGCTATCGCGATACCCTCGGCGATGTTGGCGGACACGAGTCCCACCGCTTCCTGCACACCGAGTACAGCGCGCGCAAACGCATCGGCGGACAGGAACTGTCCCTTGCGGAGCCCGCAACCCAGGATCGCCTCGAAGTCGATGTCTGTTTGGGAACAAGTTGCTTTTTGCGCGGTTCGCAGGAACTGTTGCAGGCGCTCGCCAACCGTGTCAAACAGGAGGAACTCGAAGACTGTATCGAAGTCAAAGCCTCCTTCTGCCACGAAAAATGCGACCGCGGCCCGGTGGTTGTCGTCGGCGGCGAAGCCTTGGTGCGGACCAATTTCGAAACTGCCTGGGCGCGTATCCAACAAGTCGCTCCCCAAAGCGTAAAATAGGCGTTCCGCCTGTTTGCAGAGTATCCGAAGCAGCCAACAGCAACCGAAGGAACCCGCCATGCTAAAACGCCAACCGGTATACACCGAAGAAACCGAATGTCAGGATTGCTTCAAGTGCGTCCGCAGCTGTCCGGTAAAAGCGATCCGGGTGGAGAGCGGCAGTGCGGTGGTCATGCCCGAAGAATGCGTGGCCTGCGGCGAGTGCGTCAGCATCTGCCCGGTGGGCGCCAAGCGCGTGCGCGACGACCTGGCACGCGCCCAACGCCTGCTCGACAGCGGTCGCCGGGTGATTGTGTCCCTGGCGCCGTCCTATCTGGCGGAATTCGCGGATTTGACCGCGATGAAGCTGGTCCGCAGTCTGCGTCGACTTGGGTTTGATTCGGTCAGCGAGACCGCGTTGGGGGCGCAGCAAGTATCCGCGAACGTTGCGGCACATCTGCGTGAGCACCCCGAGCCGCGCCTGTATATTTCCTCGGCCTGTCCCACTGCCGTCGAGATGCTGCGCAAGTATCACCCCGAACTGGGGCGCTGCGTCACGGATCTGCTCAGCCCGATGCTGGCGCACTGCCGCATGCTTCGGCAGCAGTACGGCGACGACATCGGCATCGTGTTTATCGGTCCCTGCGTGGGTAAAAAACGCGAAGCCGACCGTCATCCCGAACTGCTTGATGCGGCGCTGACTTTTCAGGAGCTGCGCCGACTGTTCGAGCTGCGCGGCATCACCCCGCACGCCTACAGTTTGGACGCGGAAGCGGACCGCTTCATCCCCGAGGCGGCCGAGGAGGGCGCGTTGTATCCCGTGGACGGCGGCATGATCGCCGGCATCAAAACCAACTGCTCGGTCAATGACGCCCACTTTATGGCCGTTTCCGGACTTCAAGCCATCCCGGCCTCGCTGACGGGGCTGGATCAGGCCACGCTGTCGCGCCCAGTGTTCGTCGAACTTCTGGCCTGCAGCGGCGGCTGTGTCAACGGCCCGCTCATGCAGTCGCGGCATGGAACCGTCGCCAAGCGACTGACGATCATCGAGAATGCTCGCTATCCGGCCGAGGCCATCCCGCGCGCACCGCTGGTTGACGCTTCGGTGCACGACCACGACGGCGCCGTGCGCGTGCCGGACTTTTCCGACTCCCAGCTCGTGGACGCTTTGCGGCAGGTCGGCAAAACTCGCCCGGAGGACGAGTTGAACTGCGGCGGCTGCGGCTACGACAACTGCCGCGAGTTCGCGCGCGCGCTGCTTCAAGACAAAGCCGAACCGTCCATGTGCGTGTCCTACATGCGCAAGCTGGCGCAGAAAAAGGCCAACGCGCTGATCAATACCATGCCCTCCGGAGTCGTTATGGTCGACGGCGACGGGCGCGTCGTGGAGTGCAATGAAAAATTTGCCGCGCTGATGGGCGAGGAAACGCTTTCGGTTTATCAGGCAAAGCCCGGTTTGGAGGGCGCGCTCATTGAGCGGGTAATTCCGTTCCATTCTCTTTTCGAGACCGTGCTGACCACCGATCAAGCCCTGTTGGACCACGATATCCGGCACGCCGGACGCGTGCTCACTGTCTCCATCTTCTCCGTCGAACCGCACAAACTGGTTGGCGGAATCGTCCAGGATGTTACCGAACCAGCCGTGCAGAAGGAACAAGTCATCTCCCGAGCGCGAGACGTTATTCGAAACAATCTGCACACCGTCCAGCAAATTGCCTCTCTGCTCGGCGAAAACGCCGCGGAAAGCGAGGTGGTCCTCAACTCCATCATCGAATCCTTCTCCCCAGGCATGGACCGCAACCAATCCGAACCGGACAAGATCGGCGCCGCCGCAAACTCTCGCGCCCGGCTGCGGAACCCCGTTTCCACGGATGGGAATGATGAAATACGGGAGGACCGAAACCGATGAAAACCGGCAGAGACACTTTTATCGAAATTGCGTTCGAGCAGCAGGCCAAGCAGAACCAGCTGGTCAGCGGCGATCTCTTCCTGTCCACGCGCGTTCGGGAGCAGGGACGCATTATCGCGGTTCTCGCCGACGGTCTCGGCAGCGGCGTCAAGGCATCCGTGCTGTCCACGCTCACCGGCGCGCTCGCCGCGCGCTGCGTGCGCGGCAACATGGATGTGCGCCGCACCGCCGAAGTCATCTTAAGCAGCCTGCCGGTCTGCCGCGAACGTCAGTTGGCCTACTCCACGTTCACGATCCTCGATCTCGACAAGTCCACCGGCGAGCTGCGCATCATCGAACACGAAAACCCGCGCTTCCTGCTCTTGCGCAATGGTCAAGCAGCAGACTGTGAGACCGAGCGCATTCCCATTGACGGCCCGGCCAATAGCTCGCGGCACCACCGCCTGCTGTACTCTCGCGTGCGGCTAAACGAGGGCGACCGCGTCCTCGTGTTCAGCGACGGCCTCACTCAGGCGGGACTTGGCCGCCGAGGACTTCCACAGGGATGGGGCGAGAACGGCGTGCGTCAGGCTGCGCTCGATCTGGTCCGCGGTGATCCAGACATCTCCGCGCAGGAAATGACCGCCATCCTCGTCCAACGCGCACTGGCCAATGACGCTCACGCCGCCAAAGACGACATGACCTGCGCAAGCCTTTACCTCCGTCGACCGCGCAACCTGCTGGTGGTTACCGGCCCACCCTTTGATCCCGTTAACGACTCCGCCATCGCCCGCCGCATTGCCGATTTCCGCGGGCGCACACTGCTCTGCGGCGGTACCACCGCCGCCATCGTTGCGCGCGAACTCGGGCGCGAAATCAAATTTGACGACGCCGATATGGATCCGGATATCCCCCCAGCCTCCCGCCTGGAAGGCATCGACCTCGTTACCGAAGGAACACTTACCCTCGAAGAACTCGCGCGCGTCCTGGAGCGCGGACGCGACAATCGCCGCAACGCCGCCACCCAGGCGGCCGGCATGATGCTGCACAGCGACCGCATCCACTTCCTGGTCGGCAGCCGAATCAACGACGCGCACCAAGATCCCGCCGCACCCATGCAGCTTGATATCCGGCGTAATATCGTCCGCCGAATTCGCGCCATCCTCGAACAGCAGCACCTCAAAGAAACCACCCTCGAACTTACATGACCTCCGGTCATTGCACTGTCGCATTTCCCCCGATTGGACTAGTGTCCTGTACCGCTTAAAACTTCGCAGTGTACGCAGTTAATTTAGCGCGCGAGTGCCGCGCATGGGCAAGGCGACGTTTGCAGCTGAGCTGATGCCCGCGGCATTGAAGGCCTCGATCGCAAAGTGATAGTTCTGGTTCGCGTTGAGGCACCGCATGGTCAGTTCGGTTTGGCCGTGGACCAGCCAGTCCGAGTAAAGCTTGTCGGGTGCGATGCCCCAGCGGATATTGTAGCCGTCGGCATCGGGAACGGCATCCCACGTCAGCTCCACGTGGCAGGGGTCCTCGGGGTTGCGTTGGACGTTCAGCTTGTCCGGAGTGCCGGGAGCCTCTCCGGCGCCGCGCCCGAAGATCCGCAGCCCGGAAACCGCGGGTTTGCCCTGGCCGGGCATGTGGTGGATGGTCAGGCGCACGTGCCGCGCCTTGACTGGCATTTCCAGTTCGACATAGCTGTGAGGCACGTCCTCGGTTCCCTTTTGCCTGTCGACCAAGGGGAACCATTCCTGTCCGTCCCCGGATGCTTCAAGGACGTACTGGTGGAAGAGCGGTCCGCCTTCCCGGAAGTATTGGCGGCACTGTTCCTCGGCAAAATTGATCTGGACGGCGTGAATGGTCGCGGTGTTCAGCAGATCTATCTGCAGCCATTGGTCCCGATTGTCAGGGGCGGCCCACCAGGTGCGGACGCTTTCATCCACGGCGTTCTGAGCGGGGTGATCCGGCAGCGCGTCGGAGGCCTTCACGGGCCTGCGGTACGAAAGCAGCATCCAGCGGGGCAGGGCGTCGGCCCAGGGATCCCACGCCGCCTTGGGCACGGAAATTGGGTAGTCGCCGAAGCGCGTGTTGCAAAAGAGGATGCCGTCCTCGTCGAAACCGGCGGGCCAGATGCCTACGCGCCGCTCGAAATTGTGGTGGACCGTGATGCACATGGTCGAGGCGTGCCACCAGTTGCCGAAGCGATCCTGGAAGGTGCTGCCATGGCCGGCGCCGGCCATGAACCCACCCGGCTTAATTGAGAACGGATTATGCGCCGCGTATTTGAAGGGGCCGAGAGGATGGTCGCCGATGCACACGCCGTCGGCATACACGTCGAACTCGGTGCCCGGTCCGGCGTATTGCAGGTAGTAGCGTCCGGCATGTTTGGTCATCCACGCGCCTTCGAGCCACGGCGGGTTCATCGTGCAGTTGGCGGGTCCGGAGCGCTCCCAGCCGTGCTCGTGCTGCCGGTGATTTGGCACCACCTCCAGCGGCTCGCTTTTTGCCTCCATGGTGTCCGGATCAAGTTCAAGAGCGTACAGCGGATTCTGGTTTGAGCAGCCGTGGTACAGATAGACCCGTCCGTCGTCGTCCTGGAACATATTGGGATCCCAGTAGATCAGGTGCGCGCCGACGAATTCCCAGGCGTCGTTTTCCGGCTTCTGCGTGCGGTAGACGGGGCACTCTGGCGCGTGCCGGGAGGCAGTGAAGTAGATCCAGTCGTTGATGACGCGCACATCGGGGGCATAATCTTCAGTCGGCAGAATCGTCGTGGGCACAAAGGACCAAGACAGCAAATCGTCGGAGTACCAGTAGCCTCCGGACTTGGAGGCAAAAAGCCAGTATCGGTCGCGATAGATCACCACCGACGGATCGGCCGCTTCTCGCCGGCATGCGACCGTTGGCTTGTGTTCCTGAAAACGGTAGTTGAGGTTGAGCGGATTGCAGTATGTAGTCGGAGTAGACATTGGGGCGCCTCGCGGGGCAGAGATGGAGATAGGGATAAGAAATTGTTGTTGCCGCTTTGTGCCCCGTACTATAGGTACATTCAAAAGAGCATGCAAAGACAACACAGTTATTGAAAATAACAAAAATGGGAATTGCCATTGTTCTGTCGATCAAGATTGTTATCAACAAAAAGAGCTTGCTGTTTGCACGAGCTGGTTTTGCTCTTTCCCAACATTCAGTGAGCCTTGGGGTTTTTATTTCGACGCGACTTGAATCCTCAATCTGAAGATGTAGACTGAGCGCTTTGCCGCGAGCGTAGTATGTCGGTTTAAGACACGAAGAAATGCACGAGCAATTTGAATAATTCGGCACACTGAACTTCTCGCGTCCCGCGATTGGAGAGGACTTCATGGTGCCGCGGCACAAAATGACGGCCGCTATTGCAGGAAAAAGGCGAGCCGAATATTTTCCTCGACAGCGGCGAATTCAGCGGAAGAAGACCCCGTCGATTATGTGGAAATA
>JBMCIU010000065.1:0-7926 GCA_048616755.1 Verrucomicrobiota bacterium | reverse complement strand
CGGCGTCCTGCAATGCCTCGACGTCCGCCGTCAGGCTGGCGCCCTCCTCGGCGGTGCGCCCATGGACGCGGTATCCCCCCTCCGCCAAAATGGATTGGGGGAGGATGCCAACGTGGCCGAGCACGGGAATGCCGGCGGTTACCAGTCGGCGCACGGTGGGCGCCATGCTTTGGCCCCCCTCCAGTTTGACTGCGTCGGCGCCCGCCTCCTGAAGGTAGCGCCCCGCGTTGGTCAGGGCCTGTTCTTCTGAACAGTGGTAGGTAAGGAAGGGCATGTCGCCCACGATCAACGGACGGGTCGCTCCGCGCGCGACGGCGGCGGTATGATGCAGCGACTGCTCCAGGGTGACCGGGATCGTCGTTTTGTAGCCCAGCATGGTCATGCCCAGCGAGTCGCCGACTAGTAGCAGATGCACCCCCGCTTCCTCGGACAGTTTGGCCATCCAGGCGTCGTATGCGGTCAGCGCCGTAATTTTTTCTTGGTCTCGGTGCATGCGCCGCAGGGTGCGAACGGTAATTTTGGAGGCGCTTTTTCGGGATGTCATATGTCATTCCTCTTTCTTGAGTTTGCTCAAAACATCTCCAAATATACCGTGGTTTTGGTTGTGCGCATCCAGTACCCTGTGCCAGTTGGAGACGGGAATGGGGCAAATGGTTTGATCGGGCTTGATTGTTCGGCTCTTTCCTCTATCTTGACCAATGACAGGATTGTTTCGGCAACAGTGCGCAACCGGCGCGTACGAATCGTGTCGAAAGAGTTGTACGACAATAACTTTCCAGAAAAAATAGCAAATTGAAAGTGGATATAGTCAATTATGAGTAGCACAAACGATGATTTTGAATTTGCCATGAACAATTTCACGCCGCGAGCCCAGCAGGTGCTGGTTCTCGGCAAGCGCGAGGCCAAGCGGTTCGCGCATGGTTATGTGGGGACGGAACATCTCTTGCTTGGGCTGATCAAGCTGGGACAGGGGGTAGCAGTGACCGCTCTGCAGGCCATGGGCCTGGACATGGATACGGTTCGCTATGAGGTGGAGAAACATTCCGGCCCCGGCCAGAACATGCAGTTGGAGGGAGATCCGCCGTTTACTCCGCGCATGAAGCGGGTGCTGGCGCTGGCCGCCAAGGAGGCGCGCGCGCTGAACTACAACTACATCGGCACCGAACATCTTTTGCTTGGGTTGCTGCGCGAGGGCGACGGCGTCGCCGCGCGTATCCTGCGCAATTTGAATGTTGACGCCGATGCGGTGCGCAACGAGGTGATGAAGGCGCTCGATCCCAACTACCTGCCGCCCGATGCAAAGGGTGGCAGCGAGTCCGAGTCGGGAGCGAGCGGCGCTCATGGCGCCAAGGAAGCCAAATCGCGAAGCAAAACACCAGCTTTGCGAGCGTTTGGGCGGAATCTGACGGATTTGGCGAACGAAGGCGAGCTGGACCCGGTGATCGGTCGCGCGGACGAGATCGAGCGGGTCATCCAGGTGCTCTGCCGGCGCACCAAGAACAACCCGGTTCTCATCGGCGAGGCCGGTGTGGGCAAGACCGCCATTGTCGAGGGGCTGGCCCAGGCTATAGCGTCCGGCAATGTCCCCGAACTGCTGCGCGACCGCATGGTGATCGGGTTGGACTTGCCGCTGATGGTTGCGGGCACAAAGTACCGCGGACAGTTCGAGGAGCGCATCAAGGCCGTCATGGAGGAAATCAAGCAGGCGGGGGACGTAATTCTGTTCATTGACGAGCTGCACACCATCGTCGGCGCGGGCGGGGCCGAGGGCGCCATGGATGCCTCCAATATCCTCAAGCCAGCCCTGTCGCGCGGAGAGATCCAGTGCATCGGCGCCACAACCATGGAGGAGTATCGCAAAAACATTGAGAAGGACGCCGCGCTTGAGCGCCGCTTTCAGTCCATTTTGGTCAACGCCCCCAGTCGAGAACAGGCCGTCGAGATTCTCTGCGGACTTCGCTACAAGTATCAGGACCATCATCACGTTAAGTATACCGACCGCGCGCTGGAAACCTCGGTGCGACTGTCCGATCAGTTCATCAGCGGGCGGTTTCTGCCGGACAAGGCGATTGATGTCATTGACGAGGCCGGCAGCCGCGCGCGCATTGCCGCGATGATCCGCCCGCCGGACCTGACCGATATCGAGAACGAGATCAACGAGGTCCAGCAAAAGAAGGAAAAGGCGGTGGAGAACCAGGACTTCGAGCAGGCCGCGGCGCTCAGAGATCAGGAAAAGCAGGTGTACCATCGGCTCGAGGAAACGCAGCGCAAGTGGAAGGAGGAATGCGACCAAAAGGTGGTTACCGTCGACGGCGACGATATTCGCCACGTGATCTCGAAGATGAGCGGCGTGCCTCTGAACCGCATCGCCGAGGGTGAGGCAAGCCGTCTGTTGCGCATGGAGGAGGAGCTGAATCAGCGGGTAATTGGTCAGGATCAGGCATCCGAGGTGATCTGTCGCGCTCTGCGACGTTCGCGCGCCGAACTGAAGGATCCGAACCGTCCCATTGGAGCGTTTTTCTTCATGGGCCCGACCGGAGTCGGCAAGACATTGATGGCCAAGGCCTTGGCGGAATTTCTGTTTGGCGATCCGGACGCGCTGATACGGCTGGACATGTCCGAGTACATGGAGAAATTCAACGTCAGCCGACTGGTTGGTTCTCCGCCGGGTTATGTGGGACACGGCGAAGGCGGCCAGCTAACCGAGCGCATCCGTCGCCGCCCCTATTCGGTAGTCTTGCTGGACGAGGTGGAGAAGGCGCACCCGGACGTGATGAACATGCTTTTGCAGGTTCTGGAGGAAGGACAGCTCACCGACAGCGTGGGCTTCCGGGTCAGTTTCCGCAACACTATTTTGGTGCTCACCTCAAATTTGGGAGTAAGCGAATTGCAGCGCCGCAGCAGCATGGGATTCGGCGCCTCGGAAACAACCAGTCAGGACTACGAGGTCATGCGCGCGCAAATTCAGGAAAAGGCGAAGAAGCACTTCAAGCCTGAGTTTTTGAATCGTCTGGACGAAGTGGTGGTCTTCCATTCGCTCACCCGCGAAAACCTCGGCGGCATTCTGGACTTGGAATTCAAGCAAATCCAGAAGCGAGTCGGCAACCGCGAGATGTCGCTGGAGCTGACCGCCCAAGCGCGCGATTTTCTCATCGACAAGGGGTATGATCCCGAATATGGCGCTCGTCATCTGCGCCGCGTTGTCGAGCGATACGTGGAAGACCCTCTGGCCGAGGAAATCCTTAGCGGCACCCTTGAGGAGGGCAGTCGCATCATCGGCGATGTGGAAGGGGACAAGTTGGTTTTCACTGCCGGCGAGACGACGGAGAAGGCCGAGGTGGAAGAGCCAACGACCGTTTGAGGATCGCGCCGTGGAATTGCACATAAGCATACGAAACAACCTGCGCGAGGGAGGCGATCCGTTCGACGCCGCCAGAGTCGAACGCTTCGAAGCCGACCGGTCGCTGTCGTTCGGCGCCGCGGATGATTGCGATTGCCAAATTGACGATCCAGCGGTTTTTCCGGCGCGCCATTTCGAGTTGTTGCCGCCGCCATCGGGCGGACGCTCGTGGACGTTGCGGACGATTTCGGACGAGGTGGCCGTTTTTATCAACGGCGAGCAGGCCGCGGACGGTCAGCCAGTCGGGAGCGGGGACGAGTTGCGGGTCGGGCACTGGACGCTGCTGGTGCACCGCATCCCCAGTCCGGGCGAATATCAATTTAGGAGCGACCGTTCGGGGGTTGTGAATCGGCTGCTGGTGGTTGCGATTTTGGTTAGCGAGCTGATCGTCATCGTTTGGCTGCCGCAGCACCTGCAGGCGTCCTCGCTGTGGGAAACCGGTCGCCTTCGTCAGGAAACATCGCTATTGCTCGATGAGCTGAGCAACGAGCTGAAAGCGGAAAAGACGCCGGAAGAACGTTTGGAGTCGGAGGCCTACAGCTTGCTTGCCCGCGAGGTGGATCACCTGTCCCGGTTCCTTCAGGAGCACGGTCGACAATTGGAGCGCGAGCAGTGGCGGGACGTGCGGCACTCCGTGGAACAATACCGACGCATAAAAGATCGGGTCGATCATGGCCTCCTTGTCCAACCGTTGCCCCAAATCGATATGGAAGCGGCCGTGCAGGCCGTACTGAAAAGCCAAACCGAACCCTCTGCCCAATCGCCATCAGCCAAAAGCGAAACACCATGACAAACATGCAAAACGACGCCCCCGCCGACTGTAACGGCGGGAGCGCTCCCGGAACATCACATCCCCCGGTACGAGGGCCGCGTATCGCGGTCATCCCGGCACGATACGACAGCCAACGCTTTCCCGGGAAACCACTGGCTCTGATCGGCGGCCGGCCAATGATTGAATGGGTTTGGCGCCGGGCCTCCGCCGCTCAGCGAATCGACCGTGTTTTGGTCGCCACCGATGATGATCGCATCGCCGACGCCGTGCGCTCGTTCGGCGGCGAGGTGGCGCTCACCAGCGCCGAGCATACTACCGGAACCGACCGGGTCGCCGAAGCCGTCAGCCGCGAAGCCGCCGGTGTGGTTGTTAATGTCCAGGGCGACGAACCGCTGATCCCCCCCGCCATGATTGACGAGCTTGTAGGAATCGTCGAGGATGGCGACGCGCCCATGGCAACAGCCGCCGTTCCCTTTCAAACGGCGGAGGCCATCGAAAATCCAAACAATGTCAAGGTTGTCTGCCGTCCGGACGGCACGGCGCTATATTTCAGCCGTTCGTCGATCCCCTATTGCCGGGATGCGGACACTGCGGTCCCGCCCCTCCATCATTGGGGTATTTACGCCTATCGGCGCGCCGCGCTCGAGGCCTTTGTCGGCTGGAATCCCAGCCCGCTGGAGTGCTGCGAGAAGCTTGAGCAACTGCGGGCGCTGGAAAATGGCCTGTCGATCCGCGTGGTCGTGACTCGACAGGCCGCGCCGGATGTGAACGTCCCCGAGGACATATCCGCAGTGGAAGACATCCTGCATCGCAATGGAGAGTTGTGACATGATTCCCAAGCCCTTTGAGTTGACGGAAAACATCATGATTGGCCCCGCTCGGCCACTGGTAATTTTTGCCGGGCCCTGCGTCATTGAATCCGCTCAAATGTGCAGCGACATTGCCGGCGAGCTACAGGAAATTTGCGGCCGACTGGAGCTTTCCTACGTGTTCAAGGCCTCCTTTGACAAGGCCAACCGCACCAGTTTGGACTCCTTCCGCGGTCCCGGCCTGGAGAATGGGCTGGAGATATTGGCCGGGATCCGGGCGCAATTGAATCTGCCGGTGATCACCGATATTCACGACTGTGCCCAGGCGGCGCCCGTCGCCGCCGCGGTCGACATCCTCCAGATTCCCGCCTTTCTCAGCCGCCAAACCGACCTGCTGGTTGCGGCCGCGGAAACCGGGCGCCCCGTCAACGTCAAAAAAGGACAATTTCTGGCGCCGCAGGATATGGGGCCGGTCTTGCACAAACTGCGCGATTCGGGCAATGATCGAGTGCTGCTTACCGAGCGCGGCACCAGTTTTGGATACAATAACTTGGTTGTGGACATGCGCTCGCTGGTGCTTATGCGCCAACTGGGCGCCCCGGTTGTGTTCGACGCCACCCATTCGGTGCAGACGCCCGGAGGGCAGGGCGGAACCTCCGGGGGACGACGCGAGTTCGTGCGCCCCCTGGCGCGAGCCGCCGCCGCCGTCGGCATCGACGGACTGTTTATCGAATGCCATCCCAATCCCGACAACGCACGCTCGGATGGCCCCAATTCCGTCCCGCTTCACGAAATGGAAAACCTGCTCCGAGAAATAAGGGATATTCATGACCTCCATTGAAAAGCTGAAACAAATTCGCGCGGTCATCCTTGATATTGACGGCGTGCTTACCGACGGACGGGTCGGCTTCTCCGGCGATAATTTGGAGGAGATCAAGTTCTTCGACGTCAAAGACGGACACGCCATTCGCATGCTTTCGCGCGCAGGCTTCAAAATTGGCGCGCTTACCGGTCGCTCCAGTCGCATCAACGAGCGGCGCGCTCGCGAGCTGGAGCTGGATTTTCTCTATCAGAATGCGAAAGTCAAGCTGGACAAGTTTATGCAGCTCCTTGAGGAACAGTCCCTGACCGCTGATCAATGCCTGTACATCGGCGATGACGTGATTGACCTGCCGGTCATGCGCCGCTGTGCCATCGGTGTGGCCGTGGCTGACGCCACGCCCGAAACCCTGGCTCTGGCCAATTGGGTTACCCGCGCCCCCGGGGGGCGCGGCGCTATACGCGAAGTTGTTGTCGAATTGCTCAAAGCCCAGGGACTCTACGAAGAAGCAATGAGGCGGTACTTAGTCTAGCATGAATCGTTTCGTTACATTTGAACAGTTCGTTTTTCCGCGGCACCTTATTGGTCGGGGGAGTGCTGCCGCGGCGCGCTGGCGGATCACTCGTGGGTTTGCGTGGTCGGTCCTGCTGCTGTGGGCGTCGGTTCTCGTGCCCGTCCGCGCGCAAACTTCGAATGCCATGCAAATCGAAATCGTCGATTTCCGCCAGGATCAGCAGCGCGAGGACGGTTCGCGCGAATATCTTTTGGCCGGCGACAAGGCGGTCGTCAATGGTGCCGATGTGACGCTCTACGGCGTCTCGCTAACCCTGTTTGACGCCGAAGGCGGCGAAACTCTGCATGTCGAGGCGCCGGAATGTCGCTTCGATCGCGAACGCGGCGTTGGACGCCATAGCGGCCCCATACGCGCAACTGGACCGACCTTGGCTCTCGCTGGAGTGGGGTATGTTGTCAATACCAAGGAACAAACCTTGACGATTCATAGTCAAGTTAACATGACCATGCAGGCGGTGCCGTTGGCCGCCGCCAACGAGGAGAACGACGAATGAATGCAATGCAATGGCGAAACCACTGTTTTTCCCCGCACGGGCATACCCCACAAACAAAAACCGCTGCCAACGGATATCCTCCCGCGCGCCGCAACGGGCGCCCGAATCGATGCGGATGGGCGCTTTTAGCAATCGCAATGCTGTTGATTTGCGCGGCGCCGCTTCGGTCAGCGGCACAGAACAACGGGGAGGGCGAAAACAACGCCGAGGCAGGCAGCGCGCCTCCGTCCGAACCGCCCCGCGAACTGCAGATCACCGCGGATTCCGTGGATATGCAGATGGATGCCGGCAAAGCCGGCTTCGAAGGCAACGTAGTCGTGCTTGACCGCGGACTGCGCATCGAATCCCAGACCATGGAAGTGAACCTCAACGAAGCAGGCGCCATGACCGAGGCTGTCTTTAGCGGAGAAGTGTCCATCGCACAGGAACAGCAGGACCGTGCCGCAACCGCCGAACACGCCGTCTATAATATGGCGCAAGGCGAACTGGTGCTCACCGGAAAACCCACGCTTAGAGAGGGCGAACGAACCCTCCGAAACGCGCAAAAAATCATCTATAATCGCATGACCGGACGCATCCGTACCGAAGGAACGCGAGACGGTGGGCGACCAACCCTTATTATCCCGCTCGCCGCGGACAACAAAAACGCGGACGACAATCCCGACGGCAACAACAATAAAAATACGGACACCAACAACGGTGAACGAAAATAGCAAGGCGGACATCCATGGCTGATGTCGCCCGCAAAGACGAACCTGAATGACACAAGTCACCGATACAAATACCGAATTGCGCACATCTTCAGTCGAGCCGGACGAACCGCTGCTCGTCGCTCAGGATCTGGTCAAGAGCTACCGCCGCAAATGCGTGGTCAACCAAGTGTCCCTCTCGGTCGAACGCAATGAGATCGTCGGTCTGCTTGGCCCCAACGGCGCCGGCAAAACCACATCCTTCTACATGATCGCCGGACTGATCCGCGGCGACGACGGCACCGTAACCTTCAAGGGGCGCGATGTCACACGAATGCCCATGTATATGCGAGCCCGTCTGGGTATGGG
>JBMCIU010000064.1:0-7963 GCA_048616755.1 Verrucomicrobiota bacterium | reverse complement strand
GCCGCGCCGGCTGGAAAACCGGCGGGACGGGACTCCGGCAGGAATGCCGAAGCTACGGGGCGCCGGAGGGCGAGTCTATCCTCGAGCGGGCGGCATTCAAATTTGCGCTTGAAGTATTGTCCTCACGGTATACGGTTGTCGAATTCTGACGCGCCCGCGGCGCTTGTGCCGGGCGCATTCGCGCATTGAGCGAACGAGGTACAACCAAGAGGCGAAGGTATGAGTACGGTTGCGGTTCTGCTGGCCACCGGCTTTGAGGAGCTTGAGGCGATTACGGTCATCGACGTGCTTCGTCGGGCCGGGTGCGAAGTTCGCATTTTGTCCGCGGACGATACGGACGCGGTATGCAGCACGCACGAGGTGACAGTGGCGGCGGACGCCGGTCTGTCCGCGGTTGGCGGCGAGCACTTTGACTTGGTGGTTTGCCCCGGCGGGATGCCCGGCGCCACCCATCTGGCTGAAAATGAAGGTGTCTGCGCGTTGTTGCGTCGCGCGTGGGATTCCGGCGCGATGGTGGCGGCAATTTGCGCCGGTCCTTTGGCGCTGCACGCCGCAGGGCTGCTGGAGGGGCGGCGGTTCACGGCCTATCCCGGTCACGAGTCCGCGATTGCCGAAGGGCATTGGACGGGTGTGAACGTCGAGGAGGATGAGCGGGTAATCACCAGTCGGGGACCCGGTACGGCGCTTGAATTTGCCCTGCACTTGGCCGGGTTGCTGGAGGGAGACGCAACCGCGGCGAAACTTCGAAAACAGATGTTGGTTTCGTGAAAGCATTTCTCGGCATAGTCATTCATACCATTCGCACGGCGGTCCGTTCGCGTGTGTTTCACGTATTGCTGGTGTTTTTGCTGCTGTCGGCGTTTGTTTTGCCGCAGACGGTACAGGGCGACGGCACGGCGACGGGGCAAGTTCAGGTTATGCTCACCTATTCGCTGTCGTTGGTGGCGGTGGTTCTGTCGTTGTCGAGTTTGTGGTTGGCCTGTTCCATGCTGGCACGCGAGATCGAAACCTACACGGCGCACTTGGTGCTGACCAAGCCGGTTCGGCGCACGGTTTTGATGGCCGGCAAGGCGACGGGCATTTTTTTGCTTCACGCCCTGCTGCTGGTCGTTGCCGCCGGTTGCGTGCTTTTTCAGGTCCAGTGGCGGGTGAGCCGCGGCGACTTTTCCGAGGAGGAGCTGCGCGAAGCCCAGCAGGAGGTGCTTGTCGGACGGCGGCTCCGCCAGCCGCCCCCTCCCGATTTTGTCGCCATTACTCAGCAGGAGTATCAACGTCGACTCAAGGACGGCGAGCTGCCCGAGGACAAAACACCCCAAGAAATCAAGTCCGAACTGCTTCGACAAGTCAAGGCAGCCTACACCGAAATTCCCTATGGCGCCCAGCGCCGCTGGGTCTACGATAACGTCCGCCTCAATAAGGACGCGGAAATGCTGCACGTCCGCTACCGTCTCTATATAGGAACGGCAAGCGGCGACGAGCAGCGGCAAACTCAGGGAACGTGGGCGTTCCGGGTGCCGGGTACGACCGAACCCGAGTACAGTTTTGTGCGCGTGCGCGCGATGGGCGGCGCATTTCAGAAGCTGGCTCTGCCGGCCGAGGCGGTTTCCGACGACGGTCAACTGGAGCTGGTGTTCATGAACGAGGATCCGGGACAGGAATCGCTAATTTTCCAGGTTGGCGACCGTCCCACGCTGATGACCCGGGCGGCTGGGTTTGCAGGCAACGGCGCGCGAGCCATCGTTTTGCTGCTGCTGCAGCTGCTGTTTCTGTCGGTGTTGGGCACGGTTGTGAGTGCGCTTTTCTCAACCCCCGTGGCCATTTTTGCCGGCCTTTCCTATCTAGTGATCGGTATGGCGGCGGACATGGCCGCGCAGGAGGTGGACAGCGAATCGGCTATGCTCATGCCGCCGTCTCTGGAGCAGCGGATTTCCCGCGGCCTAGTCGGCTCGGTGCGCGCGGTGGTGGCTTCTCCCAGCGAATTTAGCGTGGCCGGGCAGTTGTCGCGCGGGCACCTTGTGGAATTCCGCCGTATTGCCTCCGTTTTTCTGATGGTCGTTGTTGTTCAGGGTGGTGTAGTGGCGCTTGCAGGCGCTTGGGCATTCAACCGCCGTGAATTGGGCAAGGTGGTGCGACGATGAACAATTGGATGGAAAAACTGGCTCGGATCATGCCGGTACTTGCGTTGCTGGCGGTTTTGTTTGGCGGGCTGGCGCTGACTCAATCGCGCCTCAACCGCATCCGTACCGAAGAGAATCTCACCATGGCGACACCGTTGGAAAACGCACCTCCGGTAGTTGCCTTCACCACCGTTGCACTGGGCGGATTTCGCGGGCTGCTGGCTGACTGGCTTTGGCTGCGGTCGCAGCGGCTGCAGGATGAGGGAAACTACTTCGAAATGGTCCAGCTCGGCAATTGGATCGTCAAACTCCAACCCCGATTTACCGGCGCTACAGCCTTCCTGGCCTGGAATATGTCCTATAACATTTCCGTGACCTTTTCCGATTTCGAGGACCGCTGGCGATGGGTCAGACGAGGTATCGAACTCATCCGCGACGAGGCGCTCCAATACAACCCCGGCGATCCCGATCTCTACTACGAACTGGCCTGGATTTATCGTCATAAAGTCGGGCAAAAAATGGACGACGCCAATCGCTACTACAAAACCGAGATGGCGCGCGATATCATGCGCATCGTCGGCGCCTATCCGCCCGACTGGAGCGCTTGGCAGCAAGCTCCCGACCAACTCGGAAACCTGCGTTCCGAACTGCCGGAGGCCGCCCCGGTATGGGGCGTCCTGGAATCCGTCGGGCTGGAACTCAAGGACCTCGAGGTGCAATTTCGCGCCGACGGGCAACTTCCCGAGGAATTGCGCTCGAGTGTGGGCGATCCCGCCGCTTTGCAGGCGCTGGAACGCGTGCTCCGAAAACGTTGGCTGTACGATGAGTATAAGCTGGAACCATCCCTCGTCCGCAAACTAAACGCCGCCTATGGCGAACTCGATTGGCGGCTGCCCCAGGCGCACGCCATCTACTGGGCCTACCAAGGATTGCAGCGGGCCGAAGGAGAGATGCACACCGATTGCGAACGACTGATTACTCACGCCCTGAACCAGGCGTTCTACGAAGGGCGCCTGCTCTACGTAAAAGAAGGTGACGAAGAGTACCTGGACCTCAGCCCCAACATCGAAGTCGTGGACGTCACCCTAAATCGACACCGCCAAAACCTGCAAAATTATCCGGACAATACCGGCTTCCGAGCCGGCTTTAAAAACTTTCTCATCGACGCCGTTGTGGTTCTTTACACCTACGGCGAAGAGGAAAAAGCCCGAGAAGTCATGGACGAGGGACGCGACGAGTTTGGTCGCGAATTTCGCGGCTCGGTTGAACGCTTCGCGCTTCGACAGCTCGCCAAGGACATTGGCGAGGCCACCCAGTCGCAGGCAACAGCCACAGTTCGCGGCTATCTCTTCCAGGCCTGTCGCGCCCTTGCGTTCGGAGACTACGATCGCGCCGGTAATTTGGAAAACCTCGCCCACAGCATCTGGCGTCGGTACATGGCAGATGCCGCCGGCACCGAAGACCAGCGCAAACGGCGCGGACTGCCCCCCTATTCCCAAATGAAGCAAAATACCGTCGACCTCTGCATGAAACAATTCGCCCCACCTCTGGCTGCTCGACTCAAAGCCGCTATCGGAACTATCCAAGGCGACGATAAAACGCTTGACTAGGCGGAAGGATTGCCGGCAATTGTTTTACCTTGCTGCCGGTCAGTGCGGCGAGCGCGCGTGAGACTCTTGACTTGAGTGAGCGCGTCGGCAAGTTATCTTGTCGATTGATTATGCAAACTCTCGACTCACAATCCAGCGCGCCTGAACGCACCATTTTTCCCCATGCAAACAAAGGGGAATTGTGTGCTCTTCCAGCCTCTCGGGTGTGGGTGGAATGCGATCCCTCGGCATGGCGGTACAATCTGCATGCCTTGCGCGAGCACGTCTCTCCGGCCGCGGTCGCTGCCGTTCTCAAAGCCAACGCGTACGGATTGGGCGCGCGTCGCGCGGCAGCGGCACTCGCCGACGAGGGTATTGACTATTTTGCCGTTTCCTGCCTCAACGAGGCGCTGCAAATTGCCGATTTTAACGTGCCGGTGTTGATCCTTGGCGGCTCGATCACGGACGAAAGCGACTGCATTATTCAGCAGGGGTTGACTGCCACAGTTTCCGATCTTGAAATGGTGGAGCACTTGGCGGAGCGCGCGCGTGCCCTTGGTCGCTCCTGCCGGGTTCACGTGAAGATTGACACAGGCATGGGGCGCTTGGGGTTTCCGGTGGCGTCGGCGAAAGAGCAGGTCCGCCGCATCGCTGCCGCGGACGGGGTGATTGTGGAGGGAATCTACTCGCATTTTGCCTCTTCCGGAATGCACGACGAGGCAACGATCACGCAGTATCGGACGCTGGCCGGCTTGATTAACGAACTGGCTGACGAGGGCATTCGCTTTCGGTATCGACATATCGCCAACAGTACCGCCATCGCCGGTATTCCCGAGGTCAGGAACAATCCCTTCAACATGGTGCGCAGCGGCCTGGATCTGCACGGCGCACACCTCTCGGTCATTCCGCGCCCCTACAAAACCAGGCCTGTGCTCCGGGCGCTGAAGACGCGCCTGGTATCCGTGCGCCGCCTGCCACGCGGCGCAACCGTCAGCTACGGTCGCACCTATGAGGTCACGCGACCCGAAGGCGAACGCATCGGAGTGGCCGCAGTCGGCTATGCCGACGGCTACCCGCGCTGCCTGTCCAATCAGGGCGCCATGCTGGTTGGCGGCAAGCGCTGCCCCGTCGTTGGACGCGTGTGCATGGACTATACCATGTTGCGGCTCGATGACGTGCCCGAGGCTAAATCCGGCGACGAGGTGGTCGTTATCGGTCGACAGGACGAGGCGCAAATCAGCCTCGGCGAAGTCGCGCGGCAGGCCGAAACCATCCCCTACGAAATTCTCTGTTCCATCGGTGTGCGCGTACAGCGCCAATATGCCGAATAACTCAGAACCCAGAACTCCCAATTCAGACCGCTAATCAATGTGGCGCATGCAACCGTACACAGACTCGTTTTACTGGTGTTTTAGCACCCGCAGGATGCGGCGGTTACGCCTTACCGGCAGTTTACGCTTGACATGATATAATGATGCCGATATATTAGTTTTGAAGGCATAGGAGACCCGCACCATGGTTCGCACAATTATTACAATCCCGAAACCGGACAAGGAATGGCTGGACCGGTACAGTCATATGCACCATCAGTCAATCGCGGAGACCGTCCGGCAAGCGATTCACTGTTACCAATTCCAGATCGAATCCGAAGACGACGATACAGTCTTGCGTGAAACTGCGGGGCTGTGGCGGGATCGCGGCAAAGACGGACTTGTATACCAGCGCGAGATGCGGGATGAATGGAAGAGGGATCTACAGTGAACCCGAAGTACCTCATCGATACCGTCATCCTCATCGACCAACTGAACGGTATCCCGGCCGCCACCGAGTGGCTCCGCAATCGCAAACCTGGAGAAGCTGTCACCAGCCTTATCACGCGGGCGGAAGTTCTGGTCGGCGCTACTGAGGATGACGAAACTTAGAACTGCACCAAGGAGAAACCACGCATGGACAATCGAAACAATCAGTTCTTCAACGCCCACCATTCCCCCATCGGCGCTTTTGCCAGCTTCACGCTGGGGTTCCCCGGCGCCAACGGGGGCCTTGGGCTCGAACTCGGCGCGCCCGCGAAACAGAATGTGTACATTGGTGCGGTATCCGCAAACGGACGCTTGGAAGCGCTGCCGTTCTTTGAAACTGACGATACGGACGAAAGCGCCCGATTCACCGTGGAGCAGGGGGTGGAGGAACCGGCGCCGGGACCGCGAATCGCGCCGTTCGACAAACAACGTATAAAACGCGATTTTCAAGTGGCCACCGACACGTGGACAGCGGGCGAGCTGTCGTTTCGCGTGCTTTCGCCGGTCATGGCGCTGCCGGATCCGGAAACAGCCTCCGAGGCGGACATGCGCCTGGCCACATGCCCGGCCGTGTTGGCCGAACTTACCCTCGATAACCGCGCAGGCGACCAGCCCAGGACCGCCTTCTTCGGGTTTCAGGGCAATGATCCCTATACGGCTATGCGGCGCATCGACGATACAACCGACGGACGGCTGAAAGGAATCGGACAGGGACGTTGCCTGGCCATCGCCTCCGCCGACAACGATGTCCGTTCCGGGATGGGCGGATTCACGATCGAAAGCGCGATCATCCCGGATAACCCGGACAATCTCGTTTTCGGCCTCGGTCCCGTCGGTGCATGCACTATGACCGCGGCTCCCGGCGAAGTGGGGCGCTGGCGCTTTGCCGTCTGCTTCCATCGCAACGGCCTGGTAACTGCGGGACTCGACTGCCGGTATTTCTACACGCGATACTTTCACGATATCGAACAGGTCGCGGAGTTCGCATTGGCGCATTTCGATGACTACGCCCGCATTGCGGAGTCCGCAAACCGCGAGGTGGCGGAGGCTTCGCTCAACGCGGACCAGGCGTTCATGCTCAGCCACGCCGTGCGCAGCTACTACGGCAGCACACAGTTCCTCGAGCTGCCGGACAAACGCCCCCTGTGGGTGGTCAACGAAGGCGAGTACCGGATGATGAACACCTTCGACCTCACGGCCGATATGCTGTTTCACGAGATGAAGATGAACCCATGGACGGTGAAAAACGTGCTCGATATGTTCATCGAGCGCTACAGCTATACCGACTCCGTCCGGTTTCCGGGCGACGACGCCGAGTATCCCGGCGGCCTCAGTTTTACCCACGATATGGGCGTGGCCAATGTGTTCTCGCGTCCTCACTACTCCACCTACGAGTTGTTCGGGTTGGACGGCTGCTTCTCGCACATGACCCACGAACAACTGACCAACTGGGTGTGCTGCGCTACGGTTTACCTGGAGCAGACCGGCGATATCGCTTGGCGAGACAAGCACCAACAACTGTTTGACGATTGCCTGGACAGCATGCTGAATCGCGACAATCCCGATCCGGAAAAGCGCAACGGCGTCATGTCTCTGGACAGTTCGCGAACCATGGGCGGCGCGGAAATTACCACCTACGACAGTCTCGACGTGTCACTCGGACAGGCGCGCAACAATATTTACATGGCAGTCAAGTGCTGGGCGGCTTATCTCGGTCTCGAGCGCGTCCTCGGCGAGTGCGGCCAAGCGGAGCGTGCCGCGGAGGCGGCAAAGCAGGCGCGCCGCTGCGCCGATACCCTGCTGGCCCACACCGATACCGACGGAACTTTTCCCGCCGTCATTGATGAAGACTGCGAAGCCCGCATCATCCCCGTCATCGAGGGACTCGTCTTTCCCTACTTCAACGGCCGACGGGACGCACTGGATCCAAACGGATCCTACGGAAAGTTTTTGGAGGCGCTCAAAACCCACTTGCAGACAATTCTGCGCCCCGGCATCTGCCTGTTCGAGGACGGCGGGTGGAAAATCTCCTCCACAAGCAACAACTCCTGGCTTAGTAAGATCTACCTGTGCCAGTTTGTGGCGCGCCAAATCCTCGGGCTGCCGTGGGATGACTCGGGTCGCGCGGCCGATCGCGCACATGCCTGTTGGCTGCGAAACCCCGAGCTGTCGCACTGGAGCTGGAGCGACCAGATTCTCGGCGGCAAAATCTACGGCAGCAAGTACTACCCGCGCGGCGTCACCGCCACCCTCTGGCTCGACGAACGCGAGTGAGCGCAAGACGCGCGCTCAAGCCTGCGGGGCAGAATTGTTCTGAACACCAATTCCAACAAGTCGGCCTGCATTGTCGATACAACAGCATATTTCTGACCGCGAAATACGCGAAAGTTAAATGCTAAAAATATTTCACTACCATCCCATAACTCGCTGAAATTGCGATTTTGAGACTCGTTTTGAA
>JBMCIU010000063.1:0-7969 GCA_048616755.1 Verrucomicrobiota bacterium | reverse complement strand
CACCACGGGGGCAAGCCCCGTGGGGTCTCTCCGAACCGAAGGCAATTCGGTACCATCTAGTCTTCCGCCAGATCAAGAGTTCTGATGATAGTCCTGGTTGCGCATGTTGCCGGGTTTGACGTCGACGCCAAGGCTGGTTAAGTTCCCGAAAAGCGGGGTGTCGTACAAAGGCATCTTGGCTAAGCCGCGCAACACATCAGAGGAGATTTAGTTTCACAGAATTGAGGTGTTATTATGGCGGAGCGTTTCAAGGACAGAAAGGAGGCGGGCCGACGGCTTGCCGAGTTGTTGGAGGACTATGCGGGGCGAGAGGACGTTGTGGTGCTGGGCCTTCCGAGGGGGGGAGTGCCGGTGGCTCGCGAGATCGCGGAGCGCCTCGAGGCGCCTTTGGATGTTTACATCGTGCGAAAATTGGGAACACCCGGGCAGGAGGAATTGGCAATGGGAGCCATTGCCTCGAATGGGGCGCGAATCATCAATGAGCATGTCGTGCGCTCGGTCGGCATACCCCGCAGCGAGATTGATCAAGTTGCCCGGCGGGAACGCGAAGAGATCCGCCGACGCGAGAAAATCTACCGAGGCGCGCGCAAATCCGCGGAGCTGGCAGGCAAGGTTGTCATATTGGTGGACGACGGGCTGGCGACGGGGGCCAGCATGAAGGTTGCTGTGCAGGCGGTTCGCGAGTCTTCACCCAAGCGGATTGTGGTTGCGGTGGGAACCACTCCGCCGCAGACCCTGGAGGAATTCAAGCAGTGGGATGAGGTGGATGACGTGGTGGCCGCCTTGACTCCCGCCATGTTTCTGGGCGTTGCTGGTTCCTACGAAGATTTTTCTCAAACTTCCGACAAGGAAGTGTCACAATGCCTGGATGCCGCCGCAAATCGAGGAGGCGAGCGATGAAAAGCCACCGCGACGACCAGAAGTTAATCACGGTCTGTTCGGATTCGGAAAAGCTGGAGGGAATGCTTGGCGTACCCGCCGGCGCCACCGGGATTGTCCTGTTTGCTCACGGCAGCGGAAGCAGCCGTCACAGTCCGCGCAACAATTACGTGGCCGAGCAATTGCGTGATGAGGGGATCGGGACGCTACTGTTCGACCTACTCACCGTCGAGGAGGACAGGATTGACCGACGCACGCGCAAGTTGCGGTTTGACATTGATCTGCTGACTCGCCGCCTCGCCGGCGCCACTGAATGGCTGCTGGAGCAGGAGGAGGCGCGGGGCAAATCCCTGGGCTATTTTGGGGCAAGTACTGGTGCGGCTGCGGCATTGAAGGCGGCTGCGCTCCAGCCCGAATGCGTTCAGGCAGTGGTTTCGCGCGGCGGTCGCCCCGATCTTGCGGGTGCGGCTCTTTCAAGCGTGGCCGCCCCCGTCCTGCTCATTGTCGGCGGTCTGGATGTTCAGGTGGAGAAAATGAACCGGGATGCCGTCGCTCAATTGGGAAGTGAGCACAAGGAAGTGCATATCGTTGAAGGCGCGACCCATCTTTTCGAGGAACCGGGCAAGCTCAACGAGGTCTCCCGGCTTGCGGCGGACTGGTTCAAACAGTGGCTTCGGAGGTAAAGCGGCCAGCCGCGAGGGAGTATGCGATCCTAAGCCAAAGAGTAGGACAGGCAGCGGACGACTGTCGGGTTTGTCCTTTATGTCGCTCCGTTATGCCCTATATCTTAAGCTGCAACCTTGTGCGCTTTTGTGACGTCGGAATAGCGGTTATATTGTAGCAGAGTTTAGAATCTTCGAAGGAGACCCGAATGTTATGAATAATGAACGCTTTACACTGAACGCCCAGCTGGCACAGATGCTGAAGGGCGGCGTCATCATGGATGTGACCAACGACGAGCAGGCAAGTATTGCCGAGGAGGCCGGCGCGGTAGCGGTGATGGCCCTTGAGCGTGTGCCTGCGGACATTCGCGCCGCGGGCGGCGTGGCTCGCATGTCGGATCCGGAAATGATCGAACGAATCAAGGCGGCGGTTACCATCCCCGTCATGGCGAAGGCAAGAATCGGCCATTTTGTCGAGGCCCAGATTCTGGAGGCGCTCGAGGTTGACTACATCGATGAAAGCGAGGTGTTGACGCCGGCGGACGAGCAATGCCACATCGACAAGAGTAAATTCTCTATACCCTTCGTGTGCGGCGCGCGCGACCTGGGCGAAGCCTGCCGGCGGATTTCCGAGGGCGCGGCCATGATTCGCACCAAGGGAGAGGCGGGCACCGGAGACGTGGTCGAGGCGGTGCGCCACATGCGCACAATGAATCGCGAAATCCGCGAATTGGTTGGCCTTGAACCGGGCGAAGTGACACCCTACTGCAAGGAGCACGGCATCCCTCCGCACGTCGCCGCGGAGGTGCGCAGCCAGGAGCGTCTGCCAGTGGTCAATTTTGCCGCGGGCGGCATTGCAACGCCTGCGGACGCGGCCATGATGATGCAGCTGGGCTGCGACGGCGTGTTCGTCGGCTCCGGCATCTTCAAGTCGGGCGATCCCGCCAAGCGCGCTCGCGCCATCGTCAAAGCCACCGCCTACTGGAATGATCCCGCCAAGATTCTCGAGGCAGCCCGAGGCCTGGGCGAAGCCATGGTCGGTATCGGCGTGTCCACCATGCCCGAGGACGAACGCACCGCCTCGAGAGGGTGGTAATACCACTCCTCCCGACAGAGCCCAACCCACTGTCCGGAGCAATTCACCCGTTCGTAAAAGGGTAAACGAGCCACGGATTAAAGCCGATGGTCACGGATTCAAGATGACCTCATCGCCGACAATCGGAGTTTTGGACTTGCAGGGCGGCGTGGCCGAGCATTTCGACCATTTTGCGCGCCTGGAGGTGACCACGCGGCGCGTCAAACACCCCGAACAGATTGCCGGTCTCGGCGGCTTGGTAATTCCAGGCGGAGAAAGCACCTGTCTGAGGCGGCTTCTTACCCTGTTCGGGTTCGAGGACGCGCTTCGCCGGGCAAAAGCCGACGGCATGAAGTTCTGGGGCACCTGCGCCGGCGCGATTCTGCTGGCCGACGACATTGTCGGCGAGGAACCGTATCTGGGCATGATCGACATCAGCGTGCAGCGCAACGCCTTCGGATCGCAGCTGGCGAGCTTTCGCTGTTCGGCCACAGTACCCGCGATCGCCGACGATCCGCTCGACCTGACCTTTATCCGAGCCCCAAAAATCGTTCGCGCCGGCCCGGACGTGGAGATTCTGCTGCGCCAGGATGACTATATCGCCGCGGCCGAGTCCGAGCAGGTGCTCGTCACCGCCTTTCACCCGGAATTGTCCCCGACCCTGGCGTTTCATCGCCATTTCGCCCGCAAATGCGGTATTGCTTTGGCGCCCAGGGGACACGCAAGTTCCGATCAGCCATCGGGATGGTCGCGAGTCAGCTGGATGCGCCACGCCCGAGCGACCTGAGACTGCAGTCAACCAAAGGACTGCTGAATGCCTGTATTTCTTGCACCTTGGTTTTTAGTGGCCGGTTTGGCCGCGGCTGTGCCTGTAGCGATTCATCTGCTGCATCGGCGCAAACCAGCCCCAATAGTATTCAGCACGGTACGATTTTTGCAGGAGGCGCTGATTGAGACGCGTCGTTCCCGGCATTTGACGCATGCGGGCGTGCTGCTGTTGCGCATGTTGATCATTCTCCTTTTGGCGGCGGCGTTCGCCCGTCCGAAGGTGCGGGTATCCTCTTGGCTGCCGGAGGGGCGTCGTCATGTCATTGTGGTTGTGGACTCCAGCGCGAGCATGCGCTGTCGCCATTCGGGGGGGCAGACCTCGTTCGAGCGTGCAGCCGACTGGGCGGCGGATCTGGTCCAATCCCTGGGATCAGGCGACCGGGTCGCGCTAATGCTTCCGGGCCGCGAAGATCCGTTTGCGCTGTTTCCCCCGTCCTCCGATCTGGCACGGGTTGAAGGTGCGCTGCGTGGGGCCGAATGCGGCTGGCAGCAGGCGGACGTCGCCAAACGCCTGGTCGAGCTGTTCAATCGGTTGCCCGAGGATGCGCGCGGTTGGGAGCCGGAAATCCACGTCTTTAGCGACTTCCAAGCCGCGGACTGGTCCGAAGCCGCCCTGGACTCGTTGGCTGCGAGGTTGGAGGAATTGGGAGCGGCACTGTTCCTCAATCGGGTCACACCCGCCCAACCGGTCAACGCCGGAATTCGCGAAGTCCGCACGCAGCCGAACGCAATTTTGGGGGCCGGCGCTGTTCGCGCGCTGGTCACGCTGGGTGCGGATGCGGGGTTCAGCGGCGGGAACTCCGTTGTGTTGGAGCAGGATGGTGATGAATTGGACCGACAGGGAGCAAGCCTGACTCCGGGTGCGGAAGAGGAATTGGCTCTGCGCACAAGCGTGCGCGCCGAGCGCGATTTCTTCACCGCCACCATTCGCCTGAGTGAAGACGTCTATACGCCGGATAATCTCCATTTCGTCGCGCTGCCGCGCCGGGACGCGGTGCCGGTGCTGATTGTCGACGGCGGAAGCGCGAGCGGCGGCGGGATGGATTCCTTTTTTCTGCAGCGAGCGCTGCGGCCGGGTATGGCCTCGACCACCCTTTTTGCTCCGGACGTGATCGGCAGGGGAGAGTTCGACAACCACTCTCTTGATCGATACCGAGCGGTGTTGCTCTGCAATCCCGCGGCGCTGGGCGATGCCGAGGTGCTGCGCCTGGAACAGTTTGTCGAAGGAGGCGGGATGGTGACGATTTTTCCCGGCGACCAGGAAAGCGTGGCCGAGAACCTCTCCCGCTTTACCCCGTTTAAAACTCTGCGCGCGGTGCGGGATGTCCGCTCCGAGCGCTCCTCGGTGCGCTTGATTGGCACGGATGCTCCCGGCCCCGTCGAGCGCCGAACTGAGGCGCTGCTGTCCGAACTGCCCGCCATTCCGCTGCGCACTCGCCTGGTGTTCGATGCAGTTCCAGCATCCGTGCGGACGGCCTTCCGCTACGAGGACGGTCCGCCGTTCGCCCTTCAGGCCTCCTACGGCAGTGGGACTCTCGGCGTGCTGTCGCTCTCTGCCGGACGGGACTGGTCGGACTGGCCGTTGTCGCCGCATTTTGTGGTTTTTCTGCATGAATTGCTGCGGTCCGGGTTCAGGGACTCCGAGGCTGGGTTCATGATTTCCGCGGGTGAATCCTTGACAATTCCGGCATTTGGGCGCGGTACGGTTGCGGATTTTCAACTTGCGGGTCCGGACGGCGAAACGCGATTGGTCTCCGCCGAACGCACAGGCGCCGGGGCGCCGTTTGCGGTTTCCGGGCTGACGGTTCCGGGATTGTGGACGCTGCGGGCCGGCGACCGGGAATGGCGCGCGGCGGTCAACATTCCGCCTTCGGAGCGTTCGCTTGAATTTATCGACGCGGCACCGTTGCTGCAGGCGTTTTCGGAGGTGGAGGCTAATTCCGCGGCAACCCCGGCGGAACTGCGGACGCGACTGGAAATGCTCCACCGGGGCCGTCCGGTTTGGCCAGTGCTGTTGATTGCGGCATTCGCACTGACGATTCTCGAGGAAATTATCGCCAATCTGCGCAGCTCCACGCGTAGCCTGGCAGGGGTGATCGGCGCGCTCGCGCGTCGCGGGAGGCCCGGCGCATGAACTTGCTTCCGTCCGTCGTAATGATTGAACCGCTGCTGCCCGTGTGGCTGTTGCTTGTCGCAGTGATTGCCGCGCTGGGGGTAGCCTGGCTGAGCCTGCTGGGGAGCGGTTTGGAGTGTCGGCACTGTCTGGGCATTTGGTTGCTGCGGGCGGGCTCGGTCCTGCTGGTCGCTCTGCTGCTTTTGCAACCGGAAAGGCGGATAAAAAGGCAGCATCGCGAGAAGCCGGTTCTGGGCGTGGTGCTGGATACGTCCGCCAGCATGACCGATCAGCCCAAGTCACTTGCCGATGAACCAACACGCGCCGAAAACGCGCGCGCATTCCTGGCCCTTGGCCCCATTCGAAAATCCCTGCAAAATCACTATCGGACTCATGCCTACACCATGGGAGTCGAAGCCTCCCCCGTTGAGGATTTGGCGTTTGCGAACATCGCATTCGACCAGCCGCGCAGCCACCTGACACGCTCGCTGAACACCATTCTGACCGAGTTGTCGGGACGCGGGGCGAAGGGGCTTGTTTTGCTCAGCGACGGGCTCGATCAATCCGTTGAATCCCTGGCCGCCGCCGCTCGCGACGTACCGGTCGTCGTCGTCGAACTCGAACCGCCCGTTCCCGAGGCCGAAGCCGAAGAGCAGGAGCTGCGGATTACCGATTTGAGCTATCCCAAACGCACAGTGGTCGACTGGCGGATTCAGGTGCGCGCCGTCCTTCGTCGCCGCGGTACCGGCGAGTTGGCAGTTCCCGTGAAACTCTACCGGGAAGGACACCTGCTGCAAACTCTGCCCGTGCGGTTCTCCGCGGCGCAGCAGTACAAAACCGTCACCTTCAACCTCCAGCCCCCCGAGGTCGGACGAATCATGTACAAGATGGAGCTGGGCGAACTGCCGGACGGCGTGGACGCAAAGACCGACGCCGAGGAATTCGTCATCGAGGTGACAGATCCCGAAACGCGCGTGCTGTATCTTGAAGGAACCCCGCAGTGGGAATTCAAATTCCTCAAGCGAGCACTGCTCGCAGACCACACAATCCGACTGTCCGCCTACGTGCGCACCGGCGGTACATTCATCAGCTTCTCCCAAGACGATCCAACAGATGCCAGTGAAATCCCCACGCTGAATGCCGAAACGCTGGCTGCCTACAAGGCGCTGATTCTCGGCGATCTGACGGCGGACTCCATGGACGAGGACGCCTGGACAGCGGTGGAAAACTTTGTCGACCGGGGCGGCGGACTGCTGATTGTCGGCGGACGGCGCAACTACGGAGACCGCGGATTTCAGCAGGTGCCCGCCATGCGCAAGTTGCTGCCCATCCAGCCGTCTTCCTCCGGGCGAATGCGCGAGGGGCGGTTTCCGGTCATGTTCTCCGAAGAAGGGCGCTCCCATCCGGCGACCAAAGATCTCGCGGGCTCCGTGTCTCTGCCGCCGATTCTGAGCGTGTGGCGGCCCTCGGAACCATCCGAATTCGCCTCGGTGCTGGTGGAAACCGGCGACGAGAGCCCGGTGCTTGCGGTTCGACGGTACGGCCAAGGACGAGTTGCCATGCTGCTTAGCAACACATTGTGGCGCTGGCGGCTGGGATCGGCGGCCGCGGCCGACGACCGGCACGTCTACGATGCCTTTATGACGCGCATTGCAACTTGGCTGCTGCCATCGCCGGACGAGACCGACGCCCCCGACACACTGCAGTTGCTGACCCGCGACAGCGAGGTGGATGTCGGAGCGTCCGTACCCGTCGGCTTGGCAACCGGGCAACCGGCGGACGGCGAAAATGAGGCCAATTTCACCTGCCAAGTTCGCACCCCGGATGAGCGCGTCCTGCAACTGCCCCTGTCGTCGGCTCAGCTCGGCGACAACGTTGGACTCTCCGATCCCGTACCAGGCTTCCTCGGCCGCTTCACCCCGCACACCGAGGGAGAATACACGATCGAGGCCGCCTCCGCTGACGGAACCAGTCGCAGCACCCTGCGCGTGCTGGCCGCGCGTCCCACTCGCGAGCGCATCGGCGCTCCCGTTAACCGCGAATTTCTCCACCGAGTTGCCGACGATAGCAACGGAGTGTTTGTCCCTCGCGACCAGTGGCGCTCCGCCCTGGACTCCCTTGATGACGAGGGACGCATTGTGGAAACCGTGCGGCAAACCCCGCTCTGGACGTCCCCCTGGTGGTTGGCCCTGCTGATTTCTCTGTTCAGCTTCGAGTGGTGGTGGCGCCGCCGCCTGGACTTGGTCTGACGAAACATCGATAAGCGGCCTTCGCGACAAGCCGGGATGCCCGTGTCACTATATAAATATTGAATGATGAATTTGAATTCAATGCCACTTCAAAATTCACCATTCAAAATTCATCATTCAAAATTCAGTCTTCCGTCTCACCCTGCGGGTGTCGAACCAACGG
>JBMCIU010000062.1:0-7979 GCA_048616755.1 Verrucomicrobiota bacterium | reverse complement strand
GTTCTCAAAGAGCAGCGGGCTCCGGCAGTGCCGGTTGCGCAAGCCCGTACTATAGGGCTTGTTTTCGACTCTTCAAACGCGTTTGGAATGTTTTTTGAACTTTTTTCGAACATTTCCAAGGCGCGTTGTCGGATCGTCGTCAACGGCCGTCACTATAGCTTTGCCAAACTGCTTTGCAAGCTGTTTGGCCGCGATGCATGGAATTTTCGTGTTTTTGCGAATTCCGCGAGTTGTAGTGGCTTCCCGAGTTGGGCGTGATATGTTTCTCGCCGGATTTACTAGTCTTAAACCGATTAAACCACACGGCGCTGCAGGCGCCTGGAGAGAACTGCATGAGCACACAACTGTTGGAAGCTAAATCCGGGAATTCGACGCCGGCGATGCATACTGTGGCCGCCGCCGAGGGGCTTGATGCCGAACAAATTCGCGGGGGGGTGGCTGCGGGGCGGATCGTTATTCCCTGCAATCCGCATCATTCCCGTCTGACGCCCGTGGGAATCGGCTGCGAGCTGTCAACCAAGATCAATGCGAACATCGGCAATTCAGCGGTTTCCAGCGATGTTGGCCAGGAGGTGGACAAATTGGAGATGGCGGTGCGCTACGGAGCGGATGCGATCATGGATTTGAGTACCGGCTCGGAGGTGGAACGGATTCGATCGGAAATACTGGCGCAGTGCACCGCGCCGGTGGGAACCGTGCCCATTTATCAGGCTTTGTGCATGGTGGACGATCCCATGGACATTTCCGCGCAGCTTCTGCTCGAAGTTATCCAAGCGCAGGCGGAGCAAGGCGTGGATTTTATGACTCTTCACGCGGGGCTTCTGCATCGGCATTTGCCGGCGGCGCGCGAGCGCCTGTTGGGCATTGTCAGCCGCGGCGGAGCGATCACGGCGAAATGGATGGGACGCCACGAGCAAGAAAACCCGCTGTACACGCATTTTGACGAAGTGCTGGCGATTTGCCGCGAGCATGACGTGACCGTTTCGCTTGGCGACGGCCTTCGTCCGGGCTGTTTGGCGGATGCGTCGGACGAGGCTCAATTCGGCGAGCTGGAGATTCTGGGCGAGCTGGTGCGGCGCTGTCGCGAGGCTGGCGTACAGGTTATGGTGGAAGGTCCCGGGCACGTTCCTCTGGACCAGATTCCGATGAACATGGCCAAGGAGCGGGAGATCTGCGACGATGCGCCGTTTTACATCTTGGGTCCGGTGGTCACGGATTGCGCGCCGGGGTACGACCATCTGACATCGGCGATTGGCGCCGCGGTCGGGGCGTGGCACGGCGCGGCGATGCTGTGCTACGTCACGCCCAAGGAGCACTTGGGCTTGCCGAACGCCCGTGATGTTCGGGACGGTGTGGTGGCGTACAAGATTGCGGCTCATGCCGCGGACATCGCCAAGGGGGTCCCCAAGGCGCGCGACCGGGACGACGCCATCTCTCGCGCCCGCGCGTCCTTTGATTGGGAGCAGCAGTTCGAGCTGGCCTTGGACCCGGAGCGGGCGCGCGAACTACGCAGAGAGGCGCTCGAAGAGCGCGGCATGACCCCGGACGGGGATTCCGATGCACCGGAAAAGGACCAGTATTGCACCATGTGCGGACCAAAGTTTTGCAGCATGAGAATTTCGCAGGAGAGTTGAGGCACTCTGCAACCAGCGATTAGCACGCGACTTTTGGTGGTGCACGCATTCGGCGCCCCATACAACAACACTACGATTATTCCGTAGTTTGGACGCGGGGAGGAACAATTTGGCCGATCGCCAGTTTGACTCGGCGGAGCTCCTGGCGTACCGGCTCAAGCGCGGCCTGTCTGCAGCTTTTGGGCCAGTGCGGTCAGCGCCGGTTTCATCTGTTGCAGGCAGCGGATATAGTCCTCGGAATCTCCGCCGATCGGGTCAGGAACATCCTCGTCCCGGCCGATATGCGACATCAAAAGAGAGACCTTCTTTGCCGCCTCGGGAAAGCGCGCGCAAATTGCCTGTCGATGGGCGTGTGTCATCACCACAATTCGGTCGGCCCAGTTCACTTGCGCGGGGTCCAGTGGGCTACTGCGATGTTCGCTCAAATCCGCGCCCTCCAAGGACACGGCGAACTGCGCGGGCGAGGCCGCCGGCCAGCCGGAAGGCGCGTCGACTCCTGCGGAACTCGCCGTAGTCTCCGAGTCTCCTGCTGCACGCAGTATTCGTCGGAAGACGACCTCGGCCATAGGACTGCGGCACGAGTTGCCGGTGCATACAAACAGCACATTCATTGGAACTCCTTATGATGGTTAACGTTGGGTAAGTAACCACCCGAACGGCATTTTTCAAGCGCTGCACTTTTCCCGACAGCGGCTCGGGGTCATTTTTGTGTTCAACCCCACATTTGCCAGGGAAATAATTTTATCAAACGTTTTTGAGTGATAAAACCGCAATGCATACATATATATTGTTGCATGGATACATTGCAGTGATATGGTACGTGATCAACAGTCTTTTTTTACGCATCACAGGATGGTCGGCATGAAGCTTGAAGTAATCTGTATCGGTGACGAATTGCTCATCGGGCACACGGTCAACACCAATCTGGCGTATATTGGCGACCAGATTGTCGAGATCGGGCATCGGATTGCTCGGGAGACATGTATCCCGGACACCCTGGCGGGAATTTCCGCAGCCGTATGCGAGGCGGCATCGCGCGCCGACGTGGTGATCACGGTCGGCGGACTCGGTCCAACGTCCGACGACATGACGCGGGACGCGGTGGCTTCGGCACTGCGCCTTGAATTGGAGTATCGCGTTGAGGCGCACGAGGCAATCCGGAGTTGGCTCGGTGACCGCAGCGTGCGCGTTCCGGACGAGGCGATGCGCCGTCAGGCGCGAGTTCCGCGCGGCGGGGAGCTGCTGGCCAACACCAATGGTACCGCGCCCGGACTGTGGATAGACTCCGGAGCATCCATCGTGATCTGTCTGCCCGGTCCGCCGAGCGAGCTTCGTCCAATGCTTAACAACGAGGTGATACCTCGTCTGAAGCAACGGTTCCCGCCGTCCGTGCTCATTCGCACAATTGCCACCGCCGGCATTCCGGAGTCCGTGCTCTCCCGCCAATTGGAAGCTGAATTGGGCGACCGGCATCCGCTTGTACAGCCCGCGTACTGCGCCGGCCCCAATCGGGTGGACGTCCGTCTCACGGCCGCTGTCGAGCATGCGCTGCAGCTGGACAAGGCGGAAGCGGTCGCCCGCCAGGTGCTTGCGGACGGCGCACTTGCCGGCGGCGCGCGAAATCTTCCCGAAGCTCTGGCAGCGATGCTTCGAGACCGTTCCTTGACTTTGGCGGTGGCCGAGTCCTGCACGGGCGGCGCCATCTCGAAGGCGGTTACCGACGTTCCCGGGGCCTCTGAATACTTCCTCGGCGGCCTGGTCACCTACACCAACGCTTGGAAGCAGGCTTGGCTGCACGTGCCGGAGGATGTGCTGGCAACGCATGGCGCGGTCAGTCCCGAGACGGCCGCGGCGATGTTGGATGGTCTGCGACGAGTGACCGGCTGCGACGCAGGCGTTTGCGTAACCGGCATTGCCGGCCCGGGCGGCGGGAGTCCGGACAAACCCGTCGGCCTGGTGTACGTCGGCACCTGCGTAAAAGGGAAAAATCGCGTGACAAAGCAGATTTTTCCCGGCAACCGGGATGCAGTTCGCCAACGAACGGTTATTGTTGCGCTTGACCAACTGCGGCGGCATATCAACGAGCAAGGGGATCCCGCAGCGCCAGCCGGTTGAGAGGCACGGCGCGAACGTGACGAAATCGCACGTTTGCTTTGCCGCAACATGTAGAGATATTGTTGGAAACCAATGCCCAGGTACGATCCCGACCGCCGAATACTGTGGATGTCGACTGTTGAACCAGACGAAGTAAAACCCGAAAAAGGAGTCCCATCATGGCAGCCAATGAAACTACTGCAAACGCGAAAGTTCGAAATCTAAAAATGGCGCTTGGCCAGATCGAGAAAGAGTACGGCAAGGGAAGCATACGCCGACTGGGCGACAATACGCACGAAAACATCCCGGTGATCAGCACCGGCGCCCTCTCGCTGGATATCGCGCTCGGACTCGGCGGCGTGCCGCGAGGACGGGTCACCGAAATCTACGGCCCCGAGTCCTCCGGTAAAACCACGGTCTGCCTGCACATCATCGCCAATGCCCAGAAGGCGGGCGGCACCTGTGCCTTTATCGACACCGAGCATGCCCTCGATCCCCAGTACGCGGGCGTGATCGGAGTCAATACCGAAGACCTGATCGTCGCGCAGCCCGACTGCGGCGAGGATGCGCTGAACATGACCGAGACGCTGGTGCGCAGCAATGCGGTGGACGTGTTGGTGGTTGACTCGGTGGCCGCGCTGGTGCCGCGTGCGGAGATCGAGGGGCAGATGGGCGATTCTCACGTTGGGTTGCAGGCGCGCCTGATGTCGCAGGCTTTGCGCAAGCTTACCGGCGTCATCAATCGCAGTCGCACCTCGCTGATATTCACCAATCAGATTCGCGAAAAAATCGGCGTCATGTTCGGCAGTCCGGAAACCACTACGGGTGGGCGGGCGTTGAAGTTTTACGCTTCGGTGCGGATCGAAGTTCGCCGCGAGGCCACGATCAAATCGCCCTCCGGGGAAGCCATGGGCAATCGAACTCGCGCCAAAGTGGTGAAGAACAAGGTGGCGGCCCCCTTCCGGGAGGCGCATTTCGACATCATGTTTGCCGAAGGAATCTCACGCGCCGGTTCAATTTTGGACGTTGCCATGGATCATAACCTGATCGAAAAACGCGGCTCCTGGTTTTCGTTTGAGGACACGCAGCTCGGACAAGGGCGGGAACAGGCGAAGAAGGCTATCGCCGAAAGCGAGGAGATTCAAGCCCAAATACTGGCCAAAATTCGCGAACAACTTGCCGAAAAGAATGTCCGCCTGCCCGAGCCGGCCACGCCCCCGGCCGCTGAAGCGCCAACAGAAAACAAGGGGGAGGAAGAAGCAACAACAGCAGCAGCAGCAGAGGGACCCCAGAAATGATGGATGCCGTGGAGCAACTCAGCAGTTTTGATGAAGCAACCCGAAGAAAAGCACTGGAGGTTCTCTTCGATCATGCGGACGGCTTCCCCGCCGAAGGGCGCAAACTCAACATGCACCTGCATACGTTCTTCTCCTACAACGGCGAGGGATGGTCGCCCTCGCGTGTAGGGTGGGAAGCCAAAACCCGCGCTCTGTACAGCGCCGCAATCTGTGATTTCGATGTGCTGAGCGGTTGCGACGAGTTTCGCGAGGCCACCGACCTCCTGCAACTCCGCAGTGCCGTCGGTATGGAGACTCGCGCGTTTTTTCGGGACTATGCCAATGTGGAGATCAATTCGCCGGGCGAGCCCGGAGTCTACTACTTCATGGGCATGGGCTTCGTGCAGCCGCCGCCCGCCGACTCGCGCGCGGGACGCATTTTGCAGAACCTGTACGACCGCGCGCAGCAGCGCAACCGGGATGTCATCGAACGCATCAACTCCAACCTCGACGGCCTGAAACTCAGCTACGAAAACGATGTCCTTCCGCTGACGCCGGCCGGAAACGCCACGGAACGCCACATCGTCAGCGCCTATGCAAAAAAAGCGCTCGAGCTGCACGGTCAGAACCGCCGGGAGACGGCGGAGTTTTGGAGTCGAATCGCCGATGTGTCCGTCGAGGACGTACTCAAGTTGTTCGCCGATGAAAACGCGTTTGGAGACTGGTTGCGCGCGCGCCTGATCAAGCGCGGCGGACTAGGCTATGTCCAGCCGACGGAGGAGACGTTCCCGGACTTGGATGAAGTGATCGCAATGGTGCGGCAGTCTCGCGCCATCCCCATGTCCGCTTGGTTGGACGGCACCACCGACGGCGAGAGCAACCCCCGCGAGCAGCTGGAATGTCTGCGCGCCAAAGGAGTCGCCGCCGTCAATATTATCCCCGAGCGCAATTGGAACATTGCCGATCCCGACACTCGCGAACGCAAAGTCCAGGAGCTGAATCGCTACATTCACGCGGCCGCCGACTTCAAGATGCCCGTCAATGTGGGCACCGAACTGAACAAGCCGGGACAACGCTTTGTCGACGATTTTGAGGCCGAGCCCATGAAGCCGCATTTCCCGGTGTTCCTGGAAGGCGCTCAGATCATGGTTGGGCATACCCGCCTGCTGCGATATGCCGATTTCGGTTACATCGACGAGGCGGCTGCGTCCGAGTTTCCGGATCCCGCGGAGCGAAACCGGTTCTTCGCCCGTGTCGGCGCATTGCCGGTGCCGCCGCTCAAAATGCGCAAAAAACTGGCGTCGCTCGAACCGCACCAAGCCTACGCCCTCATCGCCGACAGCGTGGCCAAACAACAGTGGGTAACACCTTGAATAGCACGTTCGCCCTCTCGATCATGACGCGCGACAGGGTCGGCATCGTTGCGGACATCACCACCGCGCTACGCAATCTGAACGGCAATCTGGCGGATCTCAGCCAAACGGTCCTGCGCGGATACTTCACCATGATCGTGATTGCCTCCTTTCCCGAGAATGTCTCCGCGGGCGACATTCGCGCGGAGTTCGCAACCTTGTCCGGCGACGATCCGTTCGAGGTGGGAGTCAAGCCATTTGAGCCGAACAAAGCCGGGACAGTCAGCGCCGGCCGGACATCCCGCCACGTGCTGAGCGTGTCCGGCCCCGACCGCGTCGGGTTCGTGGCGGCGGTATCCCAGGAACTGGTCCGCTGGTCGATCAACATCGACGACATTGCCAGCACGGTCCGGGACGGGCAGTACGTCATGTTTCTGCTCCTCGAGCTTCCCGTCGATCTGTCCATGAACGATTTCCGCAAGGGGCTGGATGCGGCCACCGCCGACATCGGCGCCGTGTACCAGCTGCAGCACGATGACATCTTCCGAGCAACCAACGAAATCGGCTGAACCGCGTTTGCGCCAGTGCGGGCTGCACGATTTCCTCGCGCACATGCGCGACCAACGGGACATGTCCCCCCATACCCTGGCCAACTACGCCTTGGACATCCGTCAGTTCACCCGCAAAACTCGCGATGAGCCCGCCGATGACTTCAACCAGTGGGACACGGTGACCCACGCCGAAGCCCGGCAATACATCCTCGATCTCCAGCGGCGAGGCCTGGCCCGGGCATCCATCCAGCGCAAGGCGTCAAGCTTGCGTTCGTTTTTTCGCTTCCTGGCGCGCAAAGAGGCCGTGTCGGGAAATCCGTTTGCGACCGTCCCCTTGCCGCGCAAACAGCAGCGACTGCCGACCACCCTTTCGGCGCAGGAGGTCGAGCGTTTGCTGGCCGCGCCCGTCAATTACTGGAGCGGCCCCGGCGCTCCGCAGGGCACGACCCCCGAAGCGGCGGAGTTCGCAAGCCTGCGGGACACCGCGATCCTCGAACTGTTGTACAGCGCCGGCCTGCGTATCGGCGAGGCGGTCGGGCTGAACTGCTCCGCCGTTGACTTGGAATCCGGGACCTTTATCGTTCGCGGCAAAGGGCGCAAAGAACGCATGTGCGTGATCGGCCGGCCCGCCTGCCGGGCGCTGCGGGCGTATCTTGCCATTCGCCCCCGTTTTGCGGCGCGTCCCCTCGATCCCGAAGCGGCGCCGCTATTCGTCAACATCCGCGACGGTACGCGCCTGACGGGGCGCTCGGTGCAGCGCTCCTTCAAAAACTACCTGCAAACCGCCGAGCTGTCACCTGCACTGACCCCCCACAAGCTGCGTCACTCCTTTGCCACCCATCTGCTCGATGCCGGCGCCGATCTGCGCTCGGTCCAGGAACTGCTGGGGCACGCAAACCTGTCAACCACGCAAATCTACACCCATGTCAGCAATCAACGGCTCTGGGACGCCTACCGCAAAGCCCATCCGCGCGCCAAGGCAAGCTCGACCCCGCCCGGAAAATAGGTTTCCGTTAGGGTGACCAAAACAAACTTACAAAGGGGTTCCCTTCGGGGCTGCCTTCGGCGGTG
>JBMCIU010000061.1:0-8063 GCA_048616755.1 Verrucomicrobiota bacterium | reverse complement strand
TTCTATCTGTTCCTTGGCTGGTCCGTCCTCCATTTGATAGGTGTCATGAGCTTTCGCCAGGCGCGCCAGCATGGTCTTGGTGATTTTTCGGTCGGCGGAAACAATCGCCTTTTCATCTTCGCTTTCCGGGTTCAGGATATCGACCGAAAGCTTGGAGCCAAGCAAAATATCGCCGAGTTTGGCGGACATCTCTTCGAGGATTTCGTTGGCTTGCGACTTATAGGTTGAGCGCGCGTCCTTAATGCGTTTTTTCAGCTGTTCGCGGCTCATTTTTTCCTTGGTGGGGTCGACTTTTCGCTCGACGCGGACATCCATTACGATTCCGTTTGTTCCGCTGGGCACATACAGCGAGCTGTCCTTGACGTCGGCGGCCTTTTCGCCGAAGATTGCCCTCAGCAAGCGTTCTTCCGGCGCCAGTTCGGTCTCGCTTTTGGGTGTGATCTTTCCGACCAGGATGTCGCCGGGTTCGACTTCGGCGCCAACGCGGACCACGCCTTCGGCATCGAGGTTTTTCAAGGCTTCCTCGCCCACGTTAGGAATATCGCGGGTAATTTCTTCGGGTCCCAGTTTGGTGTCCCGCGCGGTGATGTCGAATTCGGAGATGTGCACGCTGGTGTACACATCATCGCGAACCAATCGTTCGCTAATGATGATGGCATCCTCGAAGTTGTATCCGCACCACGGCATGTACGCCACGGTGACATTGCGCCCGATGGCCAGCTCGCCGTTTTCGGTAGAGGCGCCGTCGGCCAAAACGTCGCCCGCCTTGATCTCTTGGCCGGAGCGGACGATCGGGCGTTGGTTGATGGTCGTTGACGCATTTGAGCGCATAAACTTCTGGAGCCGATATTCGCGCACCTTGCCCGCATCTTTGGTGTCCTCGGGCATTTTGCCGTCGACGCTGGTGATGATGCGTTCCGCGGAGACCCCCGCGACCACACCATCGATATCCGCGCAGATGACCGCGCGTGAGTCGCGAGCCACGACACTTTCAAGGCCAGTGCCCACCAATGGGGAATCAGCCTTGATTACCGGTACCGCCTGCCGCTGCATGTTCGATCCCATCAGAGCACGGTTGGCGTCGTTGTGTTCGAGGAAGGGGACAAGGCCTGCCGCCGCGCTAACCAATTGCTTCGGCGACACGTCCATGTATTGCACCTCGTCCGCCGGGTGTTCGGATGAGTCGCCGTGGTAGCGCGCCAACACGAAGTCGCTGGTCAGCTTGCCGCCGTCGTCAAACGGCGCGTTCGCCTGGGCGATTACGAAATTTTCCTCCACATCCGCGGACAGGTGATCGATCTCGTCGGTCACTTGGCGGTTGCGCACGCGTCGATAGGGAGTTTCGATGAAGCCGAATGAGTTGATCCGGCCATAGAGGGCCAGCGAGGAAATCAGCCCGATGTTGGGTCCTTCCGGGGTTTCAATGGGACAGACGCGGCCGTAATGGCTGCTATGGACGTCGCGCACTTCGAATCCCGCTCTTTCGCGGCTCAGGCCGCCTGGTCCCAGTGCGCTCAGTCTGCGTTTGTTGGTCAGCTCGGCCAGGCTGTTGGTCTGGTCCATAAACTGGCTCAGCTGATTGCGTCCGAAGAAGTCGCGGATGACGCCGGCGAGCGCTTTAGGGTTGACAAGCTTGCCGGGTGTTACGTCGTCGTGATCCATGTCGAAAAGGGTCATCCGCTCTTTGACGAGTCGTTCGGTGCGGATCAGGCCGATTCGGCAATGGTTCTGGAGCAGCTCGCCCACCGTGCGAATGCGCCGACTGCCCAAGTGGTCGATGTCGTCCACATGGCCCTCGCCGTTGCGCAGCTTCATGAGGTATTTGGTGCCGCCAATGATGTCCTTGTTGTCGAGCATGCGAACGTCGCTGTCCACTTTGACGTCCAGCTTTTGGTTGATTTTGTGGCGCCCGACCAATCCCAGATCGTATCGCCGCACGTCAAAGAACAGTCGTTTCAGCAGTTGCTTTGCATTGTTGACGTTGGGCGGCTCGCCGGGTCGCAGCCTGCGGTAGATTTCTTTGAGCGCCTCTTCGGTGGTGTTGGTCGGGTCGCGCTGCAGACAGCGGATGAAATAGTCGCCGGACTCGCGTGTGTCCACCACGGCGATTTTTTTCACGCCGGTATGCCGGATCGACTCGAGCAGGGTTTCGTTGAGCGGCTGCAGGGCTTCGGCAACAACGCCGTCACTGTCGGTCTCAGGAACTGAATCGACCAAATAGAAGGCGGTCAGGTCCTCTTCCTTCGACAGTTGTTTGGGCGAGCGGTTGACGACCGTGTACATCTGTTCGAGAAGTTCGCGGTCGCTGCCGTATCCCACTGCGCGCAGAAACGTGCTGATCAAAAATTTGCGGCGCCTGCGGCGGCGGTCAAGATAGATGAACATGAGGTCGTTGACGTCGAACTGCACCTCCAGCCAGGAGCCGCGGTCAGGGATGACGCGGAAGGAGTATAAATCTCGACCGCTGGCGTGCCGGCTTTTCTCGAAGCAAATGCCCGGCGAGCGATGCAGCTGACTGACAATCACGCGCTCGGCGCCGTTGACAATGAAGCTACCGCGGTGCGTCATGATCGGCATTTCGCCCATGAACACCCGTTCGTCCTTGGTATCCTTGGGAGTTTTGAGACGATAGTGCACGTACAGCGATGCGGTGTAGGACCGTCCGTTGCGCAGACACTCGTTGACATCCTCCTTCGGCTCGCTAATTTCATAGCGCACGAAGTCAAGGACGCACTTCTGGTCGAAGCTTTCGATGGGAAAGACTTCGTTGAACACCTCCTGCAAGCCTTGCGCCTTGCGGCTGCTCGCGGTGATGCCGCTTTGAATCAGCTCGTTGTAGGAGTTTACTTGGATCCCGATCAGGTCGGGCACTTCCATAATATCCCGGAGTTTTCCGAAATTTGTCCGTTCAGCCATGCTTCACCTTAGTGTCCAGACAGACAATGAGAACCCGGCACTATGCCGGATTACACCAAACAAGGGCAATCGGAGCGCGTCAGTCGGCAAGGCCGAATGCACGCTCCGATCCCCGGATAGATAAACCGATATCAAGTCAATGCGGAAGACGGCTACTTGACCTCGACAGTGGCGCCGGCAGCCTCCAGCTTCTCCTTGATCTCGTTTGCTTCTTCTTTGCTTGCGGCTTCCTTGACCGGGCTTGGCGCCTCGTCCACCAGGGCTTTGGCTTCCTTGAGCCCCAAGCCTGTGATGGCGCGAACCTCTTTGATGACCCCGATCTTCTTGGCGCCGGCATCGGTCAGCACGACGTCGAATTCGGTCTGCTCTTCGGCGGCTTCCGCCGCTCCTTCTCCGCCGCCGGCCGGCGCTGCGGCCATGGCCATCGGCGCTGCGGCCGAGACGCCCAAGCGCTCTTCCAGGGCCTTGACCAGCTGCGACAGCTCGAGCACGGTCATGTTCTCCACATACGAAATGAATTTTTCCATTTCTTCGGACACTTCAACATTGGTTTCTTCTGCCATGGTATGACTCCTCCGCTATTGGTTTAGGATTGCTCTTTGTTGTTCAAATGGGCTTTCAGGGCATAGACTATACCCGACTTCGCGGCCGACAAGACGCCGACCAAGTTTCGCGCCGGGCCGTTAAGGACTCCCAGAAGCTGGGCCAGCAGCACTTCGCGGCTGGGCAGACTGGCTAAACTCGCCACGTCCGCGGCCGACAGCTCTTGGCCCGCCAGCGCGCCGTATTTGACCGCCACCTGCTCGTTGTCTTTCTCCTTGATGAACGAGGACAAGGTTTTGGCCGCGGCGACCGCGTCCCCCCCGCCGGTAATCATCGCCGTTTCTCCTTGGAGTTGGCGGTCGGCGAGGATCTGGGCGTCGGTATCCCGCAATGCAATGCGGAGCAACCGATTCGGCACGACGTGACACTCTGCGTTCTGTTCCGCCAGGCGTGCGCGAAGGTCGTTGAACTGATCGACATCCAGCCCCTTGTAGCTAAACAGAAAGACAAATGTTGACGGCTCGATATACTGTCGGATGTCTTCAGCCAGTTGTTGTTTTTCCGGTCTCATCTATTGCGCCCTCCCAAGGTTGCGGAGGTCCACTTTGATGCCGGGGCTCATGGTCAGGCTCACTGCCAGGCCGCGAAAAAACGCGCCTTTGACACCGGTTGGCCTGGCCTTGCTCAGCATTTCGACGACGGCCTCGGCATTTTCCTGCAAGGCTTCGACGCTGAACGATTTTTTGCCAATGGGCACGTGAACACAACCGCCGCGGTCGGTGCGGTACTGAACTTGTCCGGCCTTAGCCTCCTTTACCGCGGTCGCCGTATCCTCCGTGACCGTTCCGGTCTTGGGGTTGGGCATCAAACCGCGTGGGCCAAGAACTCGTCCAAGTTTGCGAACTTCTTTCATTGCCTCCGGCGTGGCGATCATGCTGTCGAACTCCAGCCATCCGCCCTGGATGCGCTCCAGCAAATCACTCATGCCAACCTCATCGGCGCCGGCTTCCCGTGCCGCGTCCGCGGCTTCACCGTCGGCGGCAACCACGACCCGCACCGTTTTGCCGGTGCCGTGGGGAAGAACCAATGCGCCGCGCACCAGCTGATCCGATTGTCGCGGATCAACACCTAGGCGAAACGACATTTCCACGGTTTCGTCGAAGTTGCACGGTTGCATGTCCTTGAGCGTTTGCAAGGCCTCGTCCAGAGGATAGTTGCGAGTGCGTTCGACCGCCTCGCGTCGGGCCGTATAGAGTTTACTTCTCTTCATCGGCCACCTCGATCCCCATGCTGCGCGCCGTGCCGGCGATCACCTGCACGGCTGCGTTCAGCGATCTTGCGTTAAGATCGTTCTCTTTGGTTTTTGCGATTTCCTCTAGTTGCGCGCGGGTGACCTTGCCAACTTTGGTCCGGCCGGGTTCGCCCGATCCGGAGGCAAGACCCGCTGCCTGCTTCAGCAATACAGCCGCAGGCGGAGATTTGGTGACAAACGTGAACGATCGATCACCATAAACAGTGATCTCGACCGGAATCACAGTGCCGCTGTCCGCCTGCGTCGCCGCATTAAACTGCTTGCAGAATTCCATGATGTTGACGCCGGCTTGTCCAAGAGCCGGGCCAACAGGCGGGGCCGGGTTTGCGGCGCCACCCGGAATCTGCAGGCGAATTACGCCGACGACTTTCTTCGCCATGTTATCCCTTCTTTCTTCGTGTGCGTCGTGCGGTGCGAGCGGCAGGTACTCTCCCGTTCACGACGAACTGGTTGTGATTGCATACATTGGAACGCGACCGCACATACCGTTCTGGCCTGTGCTAGCCTCGTTCAACCTGCCAGTACTCGACCTCCACCGGGGTGGAGCGACCAAATATAGTCACCGACAATTTGAGTTTTCCGCGGTCCGGATCGACATTTTCGATAACGCCCTCGAAATTTTCGAAGGCACCGTCGCGGATGGTCACGGTTTCGCCGATGTCGAAACTGATTTTTGGCTTCGGCTGCTCGCCTTCTTCGCGCGTTTGAGCGAGGATTTCCTCAACTTCGCGTTCGGACAGTGGCACCGGCTTCTCGCCGCCGACGAATCCGATGATCCCTCGGGTCTCGCGAACAAAATACCAGGCGGGATTGATGATCTCTCCGTCGGGTTCGTACAAGTCCATGCGAACGAGAATATAGCCCGGGAAAAACTTGCGTGTGACGACGGTTTTTTTGCCGCCGCGGGTTTCGGAGACTTTTTCGGTGGGGATGAGCACCTCGTGAATGAGGTGCTCGACACCTTCAAGTTCCCGGCGCTTTTCAATGCTTTGCTTAACCTTCATCTCCTGTCCGGAGAGTGTTTGGATGACAAACCATTGCCCGTTCTTAGTCTGGATTTCCTGTGCCTGTTCTTCCATAGAGCATCCGGTTGCGGAGTTTTTGCCGCGTACGTGTTATCCGGCCCCTTGCAGGGTCAGGTGATGAAGCGGATAAATGACTGACTTATCCAGTCGACCAATGCCACAAAGGCACCAATCAAAGCGAGGGAAACAATGACAACAAGCGTGGACTCCATCAATTCGTGACGATTGGGCCACGTACATTTGCGCAGCTCCGAGATCGTTTCAGTCCAGACGCTCTGGATTATGGGGATCGGGTTCTTCATGGATCACTGCTTTGAGTATGGCTTCGCCGCCGATTGGATGAATTGGCAGGTGAGACAGGGATCGAACCTGCGACCTGCGGTTTTGGAGACCGCTGCTCTGCCAGCTGAGCTACTCACCTGTCAAGGGGTTGCCTTCCTTGCGTGCACGATAACGGCACCATGGGCGCCGGTCGACTACGCGCTCGAAAGGTTAGCGGACTTCCCTGTGCAGGGTATGTTTGCGGTCGAACGAACAGTACTTGTTTTTTTCCAGACGGCTGGGCGTGTTGCGCCGATTCTTGTCCGTTGTGTAATTGCGCCGTTTGCATTCGGTACAGGCCAATGCGATGAAGTCACGCGCCATAATGTTATCCTCTTACCGCTGAATTTATCCGAAGAAGCGCGCGCTTTATTCGGGGCCCCGATTCGGGGAAAAGGCGCGCTCCGGGCTCGCAATCGGAAAGATGCAAGCTTGTCTATGCAATGATTTCGGTGACCTGTCCGGCGCCGACCGTCCGTCCGCCTTCACGGATGGCGAAGCGGAGGTTCTGCTCCATGGCGATCGGCTGGATCAGCTCGACGGTGACCGTTGCGTTGTCGCCGGGCATAATCATTTCCGTGCCTTCCGGCAGCTCAATGACGCCTGTCACATCCGTGGTGCGGAAGTAAAACTGAGGGCGATAGCCGTTGAAGAAGGGGGTGTGGCGGCCGCCTTCATCCTTGCTCAGAGCATACATTTCCGCTTTGAACTTGGTGTGCGGGGTAATCGTGCCGGGAACGGCCAGGACCTGGCCGCGCTCGACGTCTTCCTTCTTGACGCCGCGCAGCAGGCAACCGACATTGTCGCCCGCTTGACCTTCGTTGAGGATCTTGCGGAACATCTCGACGCCGGTCACCGTGGTTTTCTGTGTGTCGGTGATGCCGACGATTTCGACGGTGTCGCCGGTTTTGACGATTCCGCGCTCCACACGTCCGGTCACGACCGTGCCTCGTCCTTCAATGGAGAACACATCCTCGATCGGCATGAGGAAGGGTTGATCCAGGGGGCGTGCCGGCTCGGGAATGTGTTCGTCGACCGCCTTCATCAGTTCGATGATGGACTGGCACTCTTCGGCTTCCGGGTCCAGGGATTCGAGCGCCTTCAGCGCTGAGCCCATGATCACGGGGATGTTGTCGCCGTCAAAGTCGTATTGGGTGAGCAGTTCGCGCACTTCCATTTCGACCAGTTCGAGCAGTTCTTCGTCGTCGACTTGGTCCACCTTGTTGACGTAGACGACGATGGCGGGCACGCCGACCTGGCGGGCGAGCAGGATGTGCTCGCGGGTCTGTGCCATCGGTCCGTCGGTGGCGGCAATTACCAGGATCGCGCCGTCCATCTGGGCTGCGCCGGTGATCATGTTTTTGACGTAGTCCGCGTGACCGGGGCAGTCGACGTGGGCGTAGTGGCGTGTTTCGGTCTGGTATTCCACGTGCGCGGTATTAATCGTGATGCCGCGCTCTTTTTCCTCTGGCGCGTTGTCGATTTCGTCATACGTTTTGATGTCGCCGCCGTAGAGCTTGCTCATCAGAAATGTAATGGCGGCGGTCAGGGTTGTTTTGCCGTGGTCAACGTGACCGATGGTACCGATGTTAACGTGTGATTTAGACCGATCGAATGTTTCTTTTGCCATGGTTTGTCCTCCAGGATTCTTGCCGATTTCGGCTTTTGACGCCCTGTTTTGTTGTTGGGGTATGAAAGCGACGTCCTGTTCAAGACCCGCCTGCACGATGGAGCCCGCGACCGGACTTGAACCGGTGACCTCATCCTTACCAAGGATGCGCTCTACCAACTGAGCTACGTGGGCGTTTGGCACCTCTGCTGTAGGCGCAAAGTCGGTACTATAGCGCCCCAAACCAAAGGGTCAATGATGATTGCCGACATTGCACAACTTTTTCTGCGCGAGCAGATAGGTATGCGCTAGCCGCCTGTCCTTGCTTGCTATTCGT
>JBMCIU010000060.1:0-8077 GCA_048616755.1 Verrucomicrobiota bacterium | reverse complement strand
GAGGAGGCGCGGACAAATCCGCGCATCTCCAAGTCCAGCAGTCCGGTGTCGCGATATGCTGGTTGGTTGACTACGGATTTTTGCCCCCAGTCGCTGTCTTCCGGGACGTTGCCGTAGTCCAGCTTGCGGAGGATGTCGGGCCCTGTTGGTCGGCTGTTTCCGTTGCCGAGCAAGCGCTCCACGTCTTGGATGTAGAGGCGCTGTCGGACGGGGTTATTCCGTTCGTTGACCACTACAAACAGCACTTGAACGCCGTTTTTGCCATTTTTTTTGTACGGTCGGCGGTAGGCGGAGACGTAGGTGCCCGCCGAGGGATTTTCCGTGGTGAGGTTGAATGATGCGGCGGGATCGTAATGTTCGCCGTAGCGCAGGATGTCGGCGCTGCGCCAGTATGGGATGTATTCGGTAAGTCCGTCATCCTGAAAGAATCCAAACTCGCGCAGCGCTTTCGTGACGCGCAGAAACTCGGCGGGCTGGGCGATTTGCCGGGTATCGACGCCGATGTCGTGCAGCAGAGCGCGTCCGAGTATTTGTCGGTCGAGGGATGGTTCATACTGCGGGAGCAGGTCGCGCACGTTGGAGCGGATTCTGACGGTGAGGCCGGAGGGGCCGCCCGCCAGGGCGCGAAACAGCGTGATTGGGTACATGCTGATGGCGTCGTCCTTTGGGCTCTTCATTTCGGCGCAGGCATTGCCGCGCATTTCTGCGTAGCGGGCATAGGGAGCGAAGGCCAGGTAGCCGGGAAAGTCCACCCGATGGGGCTGCTGTCCATTGTCTTGGTTGGCAAACAAGGCGGGGCCTGCGATGGGGTGGGGCAAGGCGGTCAAGTCCGCGGGCCAGTCTAACCAGGCTCTTTGGCGAGCGTTGGCGGGCTTGTGTCGGAGGGGGTGGATGCGAAGGGCAAATTCGGCTTCGCCGGCCGCCCCGGTGAGCAGTGTAGTTTGCCATTTGAGGCGTTGGACCTCGTCGCGCGCCAAGGCGATTCTGCTCACGTCCGGCTTCAGTTTTGGCAGGTTGATATTCAGCCAGGTAATGCCGGCGTCGGCGCTGCCGACGTACAATTGTCGCGGGTCCTTGCCGTCGGGCACACGTTCTGCGCTGTCCCAAATGATGTCGTCGCCTTGAGGCAGAAATGGATCGAGAGTTTCGCGCGCCACGTCGCCCGGCGGCCGGTCGGGAAGGTTGAGGGAGGCTAGGTCAACGGGTTCGAGAGGTTCGATAAGAAGGCGCAGGCTGCTTTCGTCGGTGCCGCCCTTGGCTTCGAGTTTGACCTGCAGTTCGCCGTCGGAGCGGTAGACGGAGGTCAATTCCACGGTATAGGGGCCGACTTGCTGGGAGGAGCCGGCGTTGACGACGGCGTTTTGCTTGGCTGGAGCGTCATGGTCAAGCAGTTTGGCATCGACCCATTGCCCTTCAACGAGGGCTTGGAGTCGGACGGGCGCCAGTAGGCGGGGGCCGCGTCCGATTTGCTGCAGCAGAGTATCCGGTGGTTCCCCTTCGGTTTCGTTGATTTGCCGCTCGAGTGGCAGTTCGGCAGGGTGGGGGGCGAGGATGATCTGTTTGGGCAGGCCGGTTTCGGCAAAACTGACCGTCTGAATGCCCGCGGAGGCGTTTGCGCCGGAAAGTTCAATGGCTTCTTGCCGGGGCTTGTCGGTTTCCTCCTGTGGTGCGGCCATGACGACAGTGGAAAACACAATGGCAAAAAGAGTTGGGAGGCGTGAATTCATGGTATTATTTGGGGTTGTCGGGGGAGAGGGCGTATCCCCACAAGATGCGGTATTCATGCGAGGGGACGTGGAGGGGGCCGTAGGTTTCGTCGTTTCCCGGTTGACGGGAAACATAGTGTCCGCTTTCGACATCCAGCAGTACGACGGGATCGTGCTCAGCGGCGGCGTTCCAGCGCTGAAAAGCTTCGGCTTGCTCCTCGTCCGCCGGCTCAAGGGTGTCGACCGCCTCGGAAAGACGCAGCTGATTTTTAGCGCCCGCGCCGAAGAAGGGCGCGCTGTCGAGCAGGTGAAGAGGGACGTGCACCGGCTTGTCGCCTTCGTTCATAACAATGAAGAGAACTTGGTAGCCGCTTTGCTGGTCGCGCGTGAACGGGCGGCGGTAAGCGCTCACATAGGTCCGGTAGGTTGGCGGTTCGGTCATGACCGTGAATTCCCGGTCGCCGAGGTCCGGGCCGTAGCGTACGGCTTCGCCGGTTCGCCAGTAGGGGAGGAATTGCAGGTTTTCTTCGTCGTCGAAGAACTGGAAGTCCCTTAGGGCATTAAGCAGGCGGACTCCTTGTTCGGGCTGATTCATGGAACCGTGGGGGCCATAGAGGCAGACGCCGATATCGTGGGTGAGGGCGCGCCCGAGGTATTGGCGGTCGAAGCGGGTGTCGTCTCCGGAGTAGGGACGCGTGGAATTGCCTCCGTAGCCGGGCACAACGCGGGCGATGGTGCCGGTCCACTTTTGGCAGAAAAAGCGGAATTCATCCGCGGGATAGGCTACGACGCTGTCAATTTCCACGCTCGTGTGGTGCGAGCCGGCCATCTCCACCAGTTGGATGTCCCAGGCAAACGATTCGAAGGCGCTGGCCGCGTCATTGGCCCAAAAATAATTGCGCAGAGGAACCTTGCTTTCCTTGAATACGCGCGCCAGGCGTTTCTGCATGCGGCGCATGTAGAATGTTAGAAAGCCGCGATGCCACGGCAGCTCGCCCGACTCGACACTTTCGGGATCGCGCAGGTAGGCATCGCCCGTGGCGAGGTTGTCGGACCAGTTGGCCTGGGTAAACATGGGCCAGGTTTCATCCCACCAGAAGCCGCGTCGACGCCCGACGCTTACATGGCGGGAGAGCCAGTAGGCGGCGCGTTCCTCGTAGTGCCGGTCGATCATGTGATGCACGCTGACGTTTCTGCAGAGGCCGTAGCGAACCCAGGGGCCGCCCTCGTCGCCCGGCTCGGCCACGCATTGCTCATAGGGAGTCCCGCGCTTTGAACCGGTGGCGAACCATGCCTGGTCTTTCAGGAGGTCGGACCAATCGTTGTAGGGTACAGCGTCGCGATTTTCGGCCAGACGCTGCTTGTTGCGCTTTTCGATGAACTCTTGTTCGAGGGGCACGCGCATCATGTATTGGTGTGCCCACGTCTTGCCGCGCTTGAGCCAGGCGTAGCGGCGCCAGTCCTTGGGGCGGGGTTTGGCCGGGTGGGTGAGGATGGTGAAGTCGAGTTCGTTTGGTGTGGCGATTTCGGACGTATGATTGACGAAGAGAATGCGCCAGCTGACTTCGCCGTTGGCATTGCGCTCCAGGGTCATCGCGCTGCCGTCGCGGTCCAGCAGCCACCCTTTTTCGTTGCGGCAAATCCAGGAAAAGCCTCGTTCATTGCTGCCGAAGCGCTTCCACGGAACAAAGTGGCTGTAGTACAGCTCGGGGTCGGAGTCGGCGGAGTCCCAAACCACGCCGGTTTCGCCCTGGCCGGGCGTCATGTCCATAGGGCCTGCAAAGTCGGCGACCATCTCCAGGCGCTCGATTTCCACGGGGTTCTCCGCGCCGTATGACAGGGTGACATGCATGGCGCCGTCGCAGTCGTACTGTGTGGTCAGCTCGACAGTCAGCTCGCCGGCTTTGAGTTTGGATTGGTATTCCAGCTCGCTGTCCCACTGGCGGGACAATTTGGCCGGTTCGACGACTTCCAGCGGGATGCGGTTGCCGTCGATCACGGCCTCCAGTCGGTATCCGTGGCGAAGCTGTGGCCCGCGTCCAAGGGGGACAAGGTTTTGCTCGGGTACTGCTTCCGGGTTGTCGCGCCATTCCAGTGGCAGCTCACGGGGATCTGGTTTGATACGGATTTGGGCGGGCAGGCCGCTGTCTGCCAGGGTGAATTCGTGTTTGAGGGTCTTGAAGCGAAGTGTGTCATCGTCTTCGCTCGGCTCCAAGGGGGTAAACGGTTCCCAGACGGCGTCGTCCAACCCGACATCCGTGAACATCCAGTCCTTGGTTTCTTTGGTGAATTCTTCGCTGTCTTCGCCCACGATTCGCTTGTTTTGGTCGAAGAGAATCACCGTCGCCCGATAGGTCCGCCCCTCCTTGAGTTCGGGAAGTTCGGCGATGATACAGGCGAAGGGACCGTTGAAGTCTGCTTTGGTGCTGAGGATTTCCTCGCCGCTTCCGGTGGTGTCCTCGATCAGCAGTCTGGCTTCGACGGCGGTTTGCGCCTCTTTGCTGGCGCCGGAGATGGCGGTGTCGACAACGGCGGCGACCTGATTGTTGTGATAGCTGTAGTCGAAGCGATAGTCGAAATCTTTGCGGGGCGGCCTATGCTTGCCGATGTCGTTGATATGAATTTCCTTGAACAGCGGTTTCTCCTGCGAGTGGAAGGGTATCAGTTTGGTTTGAAAAATCGGTTTGGCCGGGTGCCCCGCGGTGCGCACGTCGAACCATACGGTATTGCCGGTGGTGGTAATGCCCGGCAGGGGTTTTCGCAGTCGCAGTTGCACGCGCTGGCCCGGACGCAGTTCCAACTGGCCATCCTTGAGTTGGGGATCGGTGTAGCTGCTGTAGACGTTGCCCTCGGCCGATTCGACGAAAAAACCCAGGCGCACGGTGTGGCTGCGCGTGTCATGATTTTTCAGGGTCACTTGAACATCGATGATATCCTCCATGATCGGCCCCAGTTCGTTAACTTGCACGCTGACGGCTTTGGAATCGAAAATGAGCTTGCTGGCGGTGTCGCTGAATTCGTTTTTAAAGCCTGGGTAGCCGAGACGTCCGGAGGGGGTGCGGACACGTCCGGCCCACTCGCCGGCGCAGCGCCGGAAGGAGAAGATCCACTCGGTGCCGTCGGGCGGCGGCAGGTCGACCAGTTCGTTGCCGTCGGCGTCCTGTTCTTCGTAGGGGCCGAAGCGGAGTGATTTGAGAGGGATTGCCACCTCCTGGATCCACCGTTCATTGTTGAGCGATTCTTTGGTGACGGCTTCGGACTGCCAGTCGCGCCCCACCTTGGGCCCCACGTCTCCGATTACACTGATGGGGTTAATCCAAAAGTAGAAGCCGCCCATGCGGTGACTTTTGACGTTGTCGTGATACGGGCGCAGGCCGATGCCGCAATAGTCGTCGCGGTAGATCCCGTAGAGCGGGTGCTCGATGACGTCCGGGAAGCGTCCGCGCGAGCGCAGCCAGCTGTCGCGCGGATAGACAGGCGAGGTGAACGCCAAGTACAGGTTTTGCTTGTCGTAGCACGCATAGACCTGCAGTTGGGTCTCGTGCGGCGCCAAAAAGTAATACTGCCCGGAAATGGCATACCAGAATCCGCTCAGCGCCGAGCTGTTCTCCCATTCGCCGGCGCTCATTTCGCCGTCGATTTTTGGCGGCTCGGGTGTGCGCGGGATGCGGAACTGAGAGACGACCCTCTGGGAGGCGGGACCCGAGGAGGTGGGCGTTTCAATGTCTTGAGCCGTGACGCGCAACGGCGCCCAGGCAAGCGCGACAACCAACAGGCATGCGGCAAGCCATCGCGGGCTGCGGCAGGACGGCGGGACCACCACTCGAGAGGTGCCGCTGTGTATGGCGGAACGGCGGGAACGGATGAATTGCCGGGCTTGTATCATGGTCAGTCCAGGGGTTTGATATGAATTCCGTCCAGAACGCCGCCTGCCCAAAGCGCGCCTTCGTGTTCAATCATGCAAGTCATCGGCAGGCGGTTGTCGAGGGAGGTTTGCCATTGGCCGTCATCCCAGTAGCGAAGCCCTCCGCGGCGTTGGGTGCTGAGCCAAAGCCGTCCGTTGCTGTCGGTGTAGAGCAGGCTGACCGCCCCGTCGTCCGGCAGGTGGTTGCTCCACTCTTCCCCGTCATACCGGTAGACTCCGCTTGAGGACGTGCCGGCCCAGATGCTTCCGTCCCCTGCCTCGCTTAGATTCAGGACCGCGGACTTTTCGTACTCCAAGTGTTCGGTCCACGTTCCGTCCTTTTGGCGCATGGCCACGCCGCGTCCCCACAGCCCGCACCACACGCGGCCGCGCGAATCCAGTAAAAGACTTCTGATGTTCAGTCCGGCCAGATGATGTTCCGCGTGCTCGATGCCCTTGCTCGGATTCACCTCGTAGGCCCCGTTGCCGTCGACAAGGATCCAAAACGTGCCGTCGCGCGTCCGGATGAGATTTGTCACGGCCTTGTCCGCGAATTTGTCGACGGTCTTCCATTCCCCCGTGGAGTTTTCATACACCGTGCCGTCGTCGCCATTTTCGGCCAGTGCCCAGAGCGTTTCTTCGTCAAAAGCCAGGATCGGGGCTACGGTATTGTCCTTGAGGGCGACCTCGCCGAGCATCAGCTTCCGCATATTGAAGAGGCCGCTGGCGGTACCGACCAAGTATGTGCCGTCGGTTTTTCTGATGATGTCGCATATTTGTCGGTCTGCTTTGGCGGGGGTCTGCTGGATTTCCCATTCGTCGGTATCGGGGTTGCGCCGTTTTTCTTCGGTCATCTCCGTCGCTGCGGCGAATCCGCCGTCCCGGTAGCGCGTGAGATCCGACAACGTGCCGATCCATAGCTCATCCTCCATCGGGGTGAGAAACTGGATCTCGTTTGCGGCCAGCTCGGGGTTGGTCTCGACGGTCACCTATTGCCAAGTCTCGTCGGCGAGCACGGCGGCGCACAAGGAGAGACTAAGGATCCCAGGGAGGATGAGAATTCGCATGATGGAAGGTTCAGGTGTTGGGTTTTTGAGTGTCCGGTGCGGATGTGGGCGGTATTTGCGGCATTACTTTAGACCGAATATAATGGGATGCAAGTGCTGCTTAGGCGCTTTCCGCTGTGCAGGCCAAGCGCACGGATTTGAACGTAACGGCAAAAACCACTCGCGTAACTGAAACTCCCCGCTAATTGGCATGGATTCGGAACCTTGAGCGGAATCGTGCGCCGGAGATCCGCCGACTACAGATGGTGCCGCCCCGCCTCGGGCGAAAGATTGTGCTGGAATCATCGCGCCAGCGTCATTTTCCGCCGGCCTGTGCCAGGTTTACTTGTGCCGGAATAGGGGCCAATAGTTCTGACACCAGCCATCTTGAGCAGCAGCAGACCTCTTATGCTAGTTCCGCACCAAGGTTTCCACGTTCATATCTCGAAGAGGACTGAAGTCGTCGATGTTGGTTCCCCTGATGGTCAAGTGATTAATGGCCTTGCCTTTGAGAGGGGAGAGATCCGTCACCGGGCATTGTTCTATCTGGAGGTTTTCCAGAGGCATATCTTTGAGGGCGCTTATGTCGGAGACTCGTAGGTGCAGCAACGCGAGATTTTTGATGGGAAGCTCACTCAGCGGGCTCAAATCGCGCAACTGGATCTGTCTTTTGTCGATGTACGCACCCCCTCTCAAACCCTCGATGACCAAACTCTCCAGCGGCATGCCTCGCAACGGCGTGAGATCGTCGATATTCCCGCAGCGAATCAGTTGCAGTCTTTTCATCGGCATGCCCTCCAAAGGGCTTAGATCTTCCACCTTGCCAATCGCGCCAAGGTCATCCTGGGCGATGCGAAGTGACTTCAGGGGCATGCCGGCAAGTGGGGAAAGGTCCGCCGCCTTGGTGTTGCTGAGATCCAGATGACGAAGCGGCAGGCCTTTCAATGGCGAGAGATCCTTCACGCCGGTATTGGCGAGATTGAGGTGTCGCAGCGGAGTTCCTGAAAGTGCGTCCAGGTTGGACACACACTCCAGTTTCGACAGATTTAGCTTGACGCCTGCCTCTGTGATCTTAAAAGAGCGGTCGATAAACTCCTTGGGGTTGTCTTTTCGAAGCTCGTCCATCACCTTTTCGAGCGTCTCTGGATCGACGTCCAGTGGCATGTCCTGCTGGACAATTCCCGCCGTTTGGATGAGTGCCTTGTTTTTGCGGGCAGCCGGTGTTTCTGCAAAGTTTTGCTGGAGGCGTGCCGCCAGAGCCCGGAGTGTCTTTGCACGCTTTTCCGGATACTTTTGGCGCCGCATGAAGTCCACCTTTTCCGCCGTCGGCAAGTCCGGGTTCTTTAGGGCTGCTGAGGCATGAAGCTGTTGGCACAGTCTCTCCGCCTGCTGCTCTCGTTCGTGGCGGCGCCGTTCCCGTT
>JBMCIU010000059.1:0-8081 GCA_048616755.1 Verrucomicrobiota bacterium | reverse complement strand
GGGTGGGTGTTTGGCGCTTTTTGCGGTATGGTATGACGACGACGGACTGTTTACGAATTCAAGCTGGAGTTTGGTGTGAAGTTGGCATGCAAGACATTTGGAACAACGGGCGTGCCGGTGATTGTTTTGCACGGTTTGCTTGGACAGGCGGACAACTGGACGACGGTCGCGAAGGAACTGGCTGAGAATCACGTGGTTCACTGTCTGGACCAGCGAAATCACGGACGCTCGCCGCATGCCGACGCGATGAGCTACGAGGATATGGCCGCGGACGTGTGCGAGTTTATGGATGACCGCGAACTGGACTCGGTCGTGCTGCTTGGACATTCGATGGGCGGCAAGACCGCCATGCAGGTGGCGGCGGACTGTCCGTGCCGGGTTGAACGCTTGATCGTGGTGGACATCGCGCCGCGCGCTTACCCGATTCGGCACCGCAAGGCCATCGAGGCCATGCAGGCGGTGAATCCCGCGGATTTCGCAACGCGCGGCGAGGTGGACCGAGCGCTGGCTGACCGCGTGCCTATGCCTGTGCTTCGGCGATTTCTGCTGAAAAATGTCGTTGCCGGCCCGGATGGCGGTTTGGCGTGGACGGTCAATGTGCAGGCTATTGCGGATGCGTACGAGGCGATTATGGACGAGGTGCCCGCGGAATGGGGGTTTGACGGCCCGACACTGTTTGTGCGGGGCGAAATGTCGGACTATCTTTCCGACTCGGATATTCCGGTGCTTGAGCAGCGCTTTCCGCAGGCGGAGTTTGCCACGGTTTCCGGCGCCGGCCACTGGCTTCATGCCGAAGCGCCCGAGGTTTTTCTGACGTTGGTGCGTCGGTTCGCCGCACCCAAGCCTTCCGCGCCTCAATCTCGACTATAATTTAGGCACGATACGCAAACAATTTTGAGTCTACTTCAACAAGAACATGAAGACGAATGGAAGCAAAAAACATGACACAGAAGACATGGCGCGGCACTTTCACGGGCAACCCGAACAAGATCGAGGCGGTATACGGCGGCGGTCGGCGGCAGACGGTTGAGTCGCTGGTCGATATCCGGCCGTCGTTCATTCCGCCCGCGGCCATTGACGAGCATTTGCGGGAACTGGCCGAAGTCGAGGTACTCTTCGGGACGTGGGGGATGCCGAAATTTACGCCGGAGCAGCTTGACGCCATGCCGCGCTTGCGGGCGGTGTTTTATGCGGCGGGCAGTGTGCGAAATTTTGCCCGGCCCCTGCTTGAGCGCGGGATTGTCGTGGCTTCGTCTTGGGCGGCCAACGCGATTCCGGTGGCGGAGTTTACGTTGGCGCAGATTCTTCTTTCGATGAAACGCTACTTTCGCAATACGCTTTTGGCCACCTCTCCCGAGGGGTACGGCATGAAGGGGGAACCCCCCATTCCCGGAATATTCGACGAAACGGTTGCGCTGTTGGGGGCTGGGATGATCGGGCGCAAGGTCATCGAGCTGCTGAAGCCTTTCGAGTTGGACGTGGTGGTCTACGATCCGTTTTTGAGCGAAGAACGGGCTGCCGAGCTGGGCGTCGCAAAGGTGTCGCTGGAGGACGCGTTCAAAACCGCCTTTGTGGTCAGCAATCATATCGCGAATCTGCCGGAAACCTGCGGGATGATCAAACCGGAGCATTTCGAGTCCATGCGCGAGGGCGCAACATTCATCAACACGGGCAGGGGGGCAACTGTCGACGAGCCGGGAATGGCCAATGTTCTGGCCCGCCGAACCGATCTTACCGCTCTGCTGGACGTGACGCACCCCGAGCCCCCGCAAACAGGCAGCCCCCTGTACTCTCTGCCCAATGTTCAACTCTCCTCGCACATCGCCGGCTCGATCGGCAACGAGGTCATGCGCATGGCGGACTATGCCATTCAGTCCTTTAAAGACTGGCGCGATGGTAAGCCGTTGGAGTATGGCGTAACCTTGGAAATGCTTGAATGGATGGCCTGATGCAATGAGCCGCAACCGTAAAACCTCGGGTTTACGGGGGGCGAGAAGCACGCTCCGCCGGCTGTGGCGGACGTTTGTGCTTGGCTTGCTTTTGCTCGTGCTGGTTGTTGTGGCCGCGCGTCCGGCGCTTCATTGGGCGGCACGCTCGTTTGTCCTGTCCCAACTGCACGACTTGGGCTATCAGGCGTCCTCGCTGGGCGAACTTCGCATCGGCTTGACCAGCTGCGAAGTTCGCAATGTGCTTGTCAGTGACGGAACGGGACCGGGCGCGCGTATTCAACGTCTGGACATTAGCTATCCGTTCGCCCTGCCGCCTCGATTGGACCGGGTCGGCATTCGGATTTCCGGAGCAGACGCCAGTGTGCGTGAAACGAAATCCGGGTGGGAACTCGATGGGGTGCCCATACCGCCCGCTGCCGAGGAAGGCGCCCCTGAAGCCGCTTTTCCTTCGCTTCCAGTCTCTTTTCTGGAGTGGAGCGATGTTGACGTTACGGTCGCCACTCGGCGGTTTGGGGTGCAGCGATTGACGCTGGAGGGGCGCTTACAGGAAAGCGGAGAACGTTCATTGTTTGGAGAAGGGGCGGTTGCTGTCGGCCCCGGTGTGCATGTGCGCGGTCGGTTCCGCTTGGATCGGCTCGAAGGAGCTCTGCGGTTTCAGCTTAGTTCACTCCCCTTTCACGCGCGGGCGACATCGTTCGGCCGGCCGGATACGCCGGGATTCGCAACTCTCGGTTCGTTGTCCGCGGAGGGAACACTCGTTTTCTCGGAAGCGCTCGCGTGGAAGGGGCAGGGCAGCGGTTCACTTGAAGCTGAAAACCTCTTTGCCCGTTTCCCGGATGGTGAAGGGCGTCTGGCACACGTGGGGATTGATCGCATGGCCGCGCACTGGGATGCGGCGGACTCCGCCGCGGAATCCGCATTCGCCGGAGTCGATCTCGAGGTTGCCGGGTTCGAAGCGTCGGGTCGGGGACACGCCGTGCAGGTCGAGCGCTTGAAGACCGAGGGAGGGCGCCTGCCGTTGCCGACGAAGGAAACTGCGAACCCCGCAATCGTTTCGCCCGCTCTTTCTTGGATGCCAACGGGGGAAGTTGACATTCGGGGGCTGGTCGTGGACGGGATCGCTTTTTCACCGTGGCAATTCGAACTGACCCGGAAAGAATCGGATTGGAGGCTGCGCATTCCCGAGCTGCGCAGCCCGACCTTTGCGGGTGCGCGCCTCAGCGACGTGGAAATGCGTGCGCCTGCAAATCTTGATGGAACTTGGTCGGCCGGCGGTGTCGCGCATTTTGCCCCCGAACTGGTGCAGCGCAGGATCCCCGCCGACGCCGGAATCGAGCTGGCGGAGGAGGGGGAAATTAGATTTCGCGCGCAATCCAGCGTTGAGAATGCCAAAACAGAAGGGACGATTCGGACCGTGAAGGCGAACTTAATTGGCGAAGCGCTTCGGCTGCGTTGGAACGGTGTCGATGCTCAGGCTTCATTCTCGACCGAAGCTGCCGCGCAACTGAACGGCGAAAGTCTCGAAGCAAACGGCACGGTCGAACTCTCGCTCGATGATGTCGACAGCCAAACGGTCCAGCTAAACGAGTCCGCCACGTTGCTCGTGGAGCTGCCGACCATACAGGCTCCTTTCGAACAATGGCTGGATTGGTGCCGAAATCCGGGCACCCCTCCCGGCGGGGAGGCCCTCGCCTTCGAGGTGACGGCAATCGTGCCGCATCTGCAGATTCCGCAACGGCAACTTGAACTGGCGGATATTCACTTGTCCGCCCCATTCGTATGGAATGGCGGAGCGGATCTCTATTCCGACAAAACAGCGCCCGGGACACTCTCCGCAGGCTCGGGCCGATGGCTCGGCAGGACTCTTCATATCGACCCGACCACCCTGCGGGTTGCAGACCGTTCGGCGGAGGTGGCCGGCGCGGTTTCACTGGGTGATGCGGAAGCTCCGGTCGGTCAAGCCGATGTCCGTGCAACCGTCGCCTGGAATTCCGAACCGAGTATGAAGACCCAGCTGCACCTGCGAACATCGCAGCTTGAGAAGGTGCGCGAGTTGGCGGCGCAGGCAACGGGCGTGACGCTCCCCGAACCCGTCGAGCTCTCGGGTGATGTGGAGTTGGCGGCCGAAGCGAGCTTTAGCCCGGGTCATCCCCTCCGCACGCGCGGAGCGCTTTCGCTTCGGGATATCCGTCTTGAGTTGGAGGAGCCGACGGTTATTGTACAGGGGCTTTCCGGGGAGATCGAGTTGACCGACCTGATCGCTGTTCGTACTGCCGCGCATCAGCGGGTTTCGTTTGCCTCCGCGCTGTTCGGCAGCATTCCCGTTGACGGCGGCAGTCTGGCGTTTCAGGTGGAGAGTCCGGATCTGCTGTTTTTGGAGCGTTGCGAAATGAACTGGAGCGGCGGCACCGTCACCACCCATGCGGTGCAGGTGCGTCCCGCGGAAAAAAATATCGAGCTGACCTTGTTCGTCGACGGCGTGGAGCTGGAGGAGTTGTTCCAGCTGCAGACTCTGGTCAAGGGCAAGGCGGAGGGCCGCCTGTACGGACAGTTGCCGTTTCGCTACCGGGATGGGGAGATCTTTTTTGAAAACGGTTATCTGTACAGTCCACCGGGAATTTCCGGACGCTTGCAGCTCGATGATGCCGAGGCGTTGTTCGCCGGCTTGCCGAAAGACAGCCCGCGTATTACAGTAGTGAAACAAACTCTTAAAGACATGGATTATGACTACCTGCGGCTCGATATCAATACGCGGGAGGAATTGACCCCGCTAAAAATCTCCTTGCTGGGGCAGGCCAGGAACGATCCGACTCTGCGGCCGGTCAAACTAAATGCCAACATCGAAAGCAACATCAACGATCTTCTGGATGCGACCCGAGCAATGAAGCGACTGAACCTAAACCCCTAAGGGATTCGGCAATTGACAATTTCTCGATCCCGAACCATGAATGGAGGTCCCGATGAAACTGATGCGTAGCGTGCCGGTTACGTCAATTGTCTTGTTGGCCGGTTGCGGTCCCCTGAGAACGGAACACCGCGTACAAACCGACCCTATCCGTGTCGAGCCCATCGAAATTAACGTCAATGTCCGCGTCCAAGTGGAGCGGGAACTTGACGATTTCTTCGACGATCTCGACTCCAAAGACCAAACCATCAAGGAAAATGAAAAGGAGACGAACCAATGAAAATGCTCAAATGGATGCTTGTATTTGCCTTTTGCCTGCCCGTCGTGCTTTCCGCGCAGTCCATGCAGGAGATCAAACAGCGTATGGCCGACCGACTGCCGACCATTAGTGAACTCAAAGAAAAGCAGTTGGTTGGTGAAAATTACCAGGGATTTCTCGAAGTGCTTGAACCCGAAAAGGTCTCGGATGAACAAAAAGAGGCTGTTAATGCCGAAAACGACGACCGTAAAATTGTCTACGCTAAGATTGCCGATCAAGTGGATGCAACCCTGAAGCTGGTGGGACAACAGCGTGCCGAGTCTATACGCGAACAATCCGCCCCAGGCATCATGATCCAGCAGCCCGACGGCACTTGGGCCGAAAAAAAAACCGTAGACTGAAGACTCGGTTGGGGGGATAGACGTTTTGGAGGGTGAGAGTCCTCTCGAACCCCGCCGGTTATCGCTTGGAGAGGCCGGTCGCCCGCATCACCAAGCGTGTCGCTTTCCAAGTGCCCTAGGGGGGCGTTTTGGAGGGTGAGAGTCCCCTCGAACCCCGCCGGTTATCGCTTGGAGAGGCCGGTCGCCCGCATCACCAAACCCGTCGCTTTCCAAGTGCCCTTGCGAAGCGGAGCAGGGATGGTACAGTACCTGTTTTCGGTGATCCAAGAAAAGAACCGTTCAATACCGAGGTTTCGTTATGTCAGTTCATCCTTCCTTGAAAGTCCGCGGCGACGTCGCTGCCAAACGCAATGTTCTGAAACGTTTCGAGCGCATTGACATCCTCAAAAAGCGTGGACAACACAAAGACGGCGACCGAGTTTGGGGCTTGCGTAAAACGCGCGTTGACGAATAGTCGGGCTGGAAACTCGACAACGCGCGAAAGTCGAGCAGTTAAAGAGATTTACAGCAACTCGGCCAGCAGACCCCACAATGCGAAGGCCAGCAGAGCGAGGAAGACGGCGATTAGCCGTCGCCTCGCTTTTTTTATGGTGTCGCGGGACTGTCTGCCCGGGCTCCCCGCCCGCCGTGCGGTATCGCCAGCGTGCAGAAAATTAATGATTCGGCGGCGCTCTTCGGAATTAGGCCCAATGTAGAGTCCGCGCCGTTTTTCCGCGTCCGTTCGCTGCTGCGACCCTCGGTTGCGCTGATTGGTGGTGCGGAAGGGGAGGGGCATCGGCTACATCCCAAAGGCGGTCAACAGGGCAAATGCGATCAGGCCAGCAGCTAGCAAGACACCGAGTATCAACGGTAGAGCGGCCGCTAATCCCCACCAAAAAAGCCGCGCGAAACCCAAATTTTCCAATGAGGCTCGCCTGGGGGCTTCCGAGGCGCGTTCCGCTTCGTGGCGTGCTTCCCGCGCCAGCTCGAGACGGGCGGATTCGACGGCGCGACGCAGCTCTCGCAGGGCGGATGGATTTTCGTCGGGAATTGTCTCGGGTATCTTTTCCAGATCCGCCCGCAGCCGCTCGACCGTTTCCACGTGAGCGGCCAGTCGGTCCTGCTCGTGTTCAAGGGCTCGCGCGTGCTCATCCAGACGCGTGAGCATTTCTCGGCGTTGACGCGACAACTCTTGGGCGTTGGTGCGGAAGGCTTGGTTTGCTGCAGCGCGGTTTTCATGCCGGGTTAGCTCGCCCGCATCCCCCTTGCTGCGTTTTGCCTCCGCCGATTCCTCGCCACTGGCAACGCCACCGTCGGAGTCCGCGGAGTTTGCGGGCGCCACGCTGAACGGCGTCTCTTTGGGGGCGAATCGTTTGACGCTGTGGAGGCGACTGCTGAGAAAGTCGGTCATTTGCGGGGCTCCCGATCCTGTTCTTCCGAAGAGGGGAGGCCTCCTCGAAGTTGGTCAATGGATGGAACGCGCAATTTCATGCCGGGGACCAGCCGGTTGCGGTCTGGAATGAGGTCCTGATTCCACTTCTGCAGCTTGGCCCACAGAGCGGATGAACCGTAAAACCGCTCGGCGATTCGGCTGAGCGTGTCGCCCGGCTGCACGGTATAGACATCGGCTTCATCGGTATTCGATTCCTCGGCGGAGGTGCTGGACCGGACCGAACTATCGCTATCCGCAAGTTGGGATGACCGGGAATCGGTGGCGGTTGGTTGTTGCTCGCGCAATTGGTCCTGCAGCCGGCGGACCAGGCGACTGAGTTGACGAATCGAGTCCATCAGGTGCTTTTCCCGTTCGGTTGGACCTGCAGTGCCCGCGTCGGTTTCCGGTTCCAGCGCCTGCGGCAGCTTCATCTGCTGGGCGAGCTTTTCGCGCAGCGAGGGATGAGTTGCGGCCCACCGGAGAGCCAGGCGATTTTGCAGTTGCGCCATGCTTTCCTGTGCCATGGGGGCGCTGCTGCCGCCTTTGCTTAGGTACTGCTGATAGTGATACAGGGCGCGGACTGGTTCGTCCAGCCGGTCCTCGTAGAGCATCGCCAGCTGCAAATGTGCCAGTACCGAATCGGGGGCATGACGCAAGCACCGCTCGAACGCCTCGGCGGCCCGCTCGAAGCGCTGCTCCTCCTGCAGCTTCAGGCCCTGCCGGTAAAATGGATTCTGGCGGTCGGCACGGCTGTTCTCCGAAGAACAGCCCGCCAAGGACACCAGCACGCACACCGACAGAAGGAAGACAAGAGCACGACTCCTGTATCCGCGGTTAATCGACATTGTCCTTCGTCTCCAAATTTTGCGAACATAGCAATGGCGACTGTCCTGAAAAACGGCTTGTTCACGACTCTGTGAATGTACAATAAATCCGCTCGCCAGATTTGCAATCCTGAGTCCGCCATTGATCTCGCGGAAGACTCTGCGGTGCGGAAATGACCTTGGTGCTGAAGGCGCGCAACCCCGATAGGCTTCAAGCGCTCCGCATTGAGTACGGGGCGCGGCCTCCGCGCCCGTTCGCCGGGCATCGAGGGCGCCGCCCCATAAGCGCTAACTTGTTGAGTATGACATTTGCTTTAACATTACGATCTCAG
>JBMCIU010000058.1:0-8368 GCA_048616755.1 Verrucomicrobiota bacterium | reverse complement strand
TCCATCCATCCATCCGTCCGCTCGCTCGCTTAAGCTTCGCTGCAACTGCCGTCTAAAGACGGAACTCTGGCAGGTTCACTCCTTGTACCCTAGAACGGTTACCCAAAAAAAGAGCCGCCTCGACGGGGAGGCGGCTCTGAATATGGGATTGTTGATTGCCCGATGTCGAAACCTAGTACTGGTTCGTTGCTTCGGTTTCGTTGACCGGACGATCTCCGAGCTGGTCGGTCTTCATCTCGACGGAGAAGCGGACGTCGGCCACCTTTTCGGCTTTAGCGCGCACATACCACACGGCCTGCTCCTTGGGGCCAAGTTCCTCAAGCGGCTCGAACACAACGGTCTGGCCGGTCTCGGCCGCGTCTGTTGCGCCCTCGGAGGAAACGTAGGACTGGCTGTCTTCCAACTTGCAGGTAATTCTGATGCCGAGATCCGGCGCGCTACCCTGGTTGGTGACGACAATCTTGTAGGTTTCGACCTCGCCCACTTCGATTGGGTCTTCGACGTCCACAACCTCAAGCAGCACGGCGGGTACGCCGGATATTTCGGTGGTGGCGCTCGCCGAGGCGGCATCCGCGCAGTCGGCCGTCACTTCAGCCTGATTGCGTTTCGAGCCCTGGTCCATGGCCCGAACAGTCGCTTCAAGGGTGACGGTCTCTTCCGGCGCAATGGAATCGACGGACCAAACGATGCGGTTGGTATTGTCGTTGAATGCCCCGCCATGGTTGGCATCGCGGAATTCGACGCCCGCGGGCAGAATATCAACCACCTGTACATTGTTGGCGGGCGCGTCGCCGCTGTTGCCAACTTCGATGGTGTAGTTGATCGCCCGTCCGGCAAACTGTTTTTCGGTGGCGGATTTTTCGATGGTTAGCACGGGCTGACGGACCTCAACTTCCGCCTCGGCTTCCGCGGTCAGGCCTTCGGTGCTTTCGGCCGATGCCGTGTTGCTGAAGGTTCCGGTTTTGTCGGCCTTCAGGGCGATCTCGCGGGTTTCGGTCTGCCCGGCTTCAAGGCTCGGAACCATGAAGCTGACGGTATTTTGTCCGTCAACGGTCGTAAGACCTTCCGGCAATTCGTCGGTCACGTTGATCTCGCGCACGGTGCCCGTTCCGTCGTTGGTCACCTCGATGGTCATCGGGATGGTGTCGCACAGGATTGCGGACTCCGGCAGCGTCTTGTTGATTTGCAGGTCGGGAGAAACCACAAGCGTGCTCTGGCACATTTGCAGGTTGTAGTCAACGGTCGCACAGTGCTCCAACTCGCCAGATTCGTTGGCCAGCAGGCGCGCGGTGACGGTTTTGGTTTCATTGGCAGCGAGTGTGCCGAGTTCCCAACTGGCGGTATTGCCCCGCACTTCCGCCTGGGGGTCGGAAGCCTTCAGCTCGTACTCGCCGGGGAGCGTGTCGTCCACTTGGACATCGTACAACGGGCAATCGGTGAGGTTGGTGACATCGATGCTGTAGTCGAATTCGGTGTCCAGCATAACTTCGGAGGGAGACGTGCTTTCCAGCAGCACCAAGCTGGATTGAGCGTTGCCTGTGGGGAAGGCCTGACTAACGATGGACAGTCCGTCTTGCTCTGCCACTTGCGGGCATCCGTCGCTCATGGTTTTGCGCGGCTGAGTTTTCTCCGAGGGTTGTCCGGCGGGCTCCATGCATTGACAACCGGCAAGCACTGCAATGCTCGCCACTCCAAACGCGGCGGCGACTTTCTTTCCAATTTTTGTTGCAACCAGACGATTCAACATGTTCCTTTCTCCTTTGTTGTGCCCGCACGGTTACCATTCTGCAACCGCGTCAGTGCCTCTTGTTCTTCTCGGTATCGACGCTTTTGCTCGATCCGGCTTCCTGGGACATTCTACAGTCGGCTCTTGGCCCCCAATGGCGGCAAGTGCCGACTAACAGTTTCAATATATCCGTTTTTTTGCAAAACGCAAGGGCAACCTGTGCAATATCTGGAAAATTGCCTCATCGTCTGTCGGCGAAATATTGGCACCCTCCAGCGCAAACTGCGTCACATCAAAAAGATGGCTACAGCAAGAATGACGAACAATATTCCCAGTAAAATTTTGGCGACGACTACATTTTGCCGACTAAAACGCAGAAATCGGTCGGTCTCCAGCCCCGCATATGCCAGGCCAAAGGCGAGAACCAACGGAATTAAGAACATCAGATTGTACAGCACCAAGTAGCCCAAGGCAGGACCCGTAGCCTGGCGCACGCGCAACAAGTACACCAAGGTCGGAACATACACCTGGCCGGTACAAACGCTCTCCACGGCCGTGACCACCGCACCGGCGACAAAACCGCCCGCAAGCAGGTTGCGGCGACGAAACTGACTGCGTACAACACGCCGCACCAAACGCTGACCTCGCTCGGGAAGCTTTAGCATAACCGCATCAGCACGGCCGGTTCGAGAATAGCGCCAGGCATCGCCGAACGACAGAACGGCGAGCACGCCGAGCACTAGCACCATCGTTCCCTCCACAATGAGCTGCAAAAAGCCAATGCCGGCCAACGAATCCAATACGCTCAACAGGCCAAACCCTATGGCGAAATAGGTCAGAAAGGTCGCCACACAGAACGCGCCGCCTGTAAGCAGAAGCATCCGCCCGCGAACACGCAGGGCCGCAAGCATGCTGATCAAAAAAACCAAGGTCGCGATGGCGCAGGGATTGATCCCGTCGGCCAAACCGGCAATTGCCACCCCCAGCGCCGAAAATCCGTGCAGCTGCCGAAGCGCCAAGTTGGAGACATCAGCATCGGCAGGCTGGCTCGTCGTCGTCTCGGTATCCTCCGCCGCTGGTTGCTCCCCCGCGAGGTGGCGGGCGAGAATCATCTCCGCGGTGGGGATCAACTCCTCCCGAATCTCGGACCATCCCGACAAGGCGATTTTGCCATTCACCACTGCAAGCGAGGATTCGTTGGAGGTGATGTCGAGCGCCTCCTGATACCTGAGGCGCCGTTGATATCCCTCCTTGGTGGTCACATCCCACATGCGCACGGTCACGTCCTCATCCAGCCGAGCCCGCAACTCCGGCAGCACTTCGTTCCGAATCCGACGACATTCCGCGCATCCCGGCTCTTGAAAAAAGTCCACGACGCAGACGGCGCGGTCGATGCCCGCGGACTCCTCGCGGCTTCCCAACTCCTCCTCAGCGCGGACGCCCGCAGCGGAAGCCAGAAAAGCGGCAACCAAGACGAGCGCCAGGTTGAGCTTGCAAAACCCCGCTCGCTTTCTCATTGCGAATTCCCCTTCGCCGGCTCGCCGGAGCGCGCCCGACGTACGCGAATGGGCACGGTCACTGTCTCCTGTCCCTCCACGTCGGTTTCGATATGAATTTCCCGGCCGTCAAGATCCGTTGCCTGACTCAGCCCGCTCACCTTAACAGTCCAACGGTTGGCCGCCTGTTTGGAGGCTTCGGCCTTCAGCTTGGCGGGATGTCCAATCCGCTTAATCCGAAACGATTCGACGGCGCCCAACAGTGCAATGGAGGCCGTATCCGGTCGGTCATCGGCCTCCCGCAACAGCAACGTCGACGGAATCACACGGACCGGCGGCGGCACATAGGCAAACACGGGCAGCGTCAGCCGCGGATAGTCCGGGTGGTCCGTAGAGACTTCAATCGTTGCCCGATGAGTGCCGGGCGGCAGTGGCGGCAGCGTCCGCACAACCAAATGACCGCCGCTTGAGCCATCCGATGCCCAGCGCGCCTCGAAGACCTCCGAGTCCAATTCCACGCCGCGGATTTCCGGACGCTTGCGAAACCCGGACAAAATAACGTTGCGGCTAACTTGCTCGTTGGCGCTTATTCGTCCGAAATTGACCGAGTTCGGGGTCCACGACGGGGATTCCTCAACGGTTGCCTTGAGCGAGAGCCGCGAAACGTCGGCATCGGGATCGTTGGAGTACACCGTCACTGTTTTGTTCTGCGGCCCCTTTCGCCCCCTTAGTGAAAAATCCACGACCAGTGGCACGGACGCTCCCGGCTCGATTTTTCGGGTGTCCAGTTGGGTCGCCGTGCATCCGCATGAAGCTCGCACATCGGTGATCTCGAGCGGCTCATCGCCGCGGTTGCTGATGTTGAACTCGGCACGAACCGTTTCGGAACTGCGCCGCGTGCCGAAGTCGTGGGCGGTTTTGTCAAACGCAATGCGCGGCGCCGCCCCGAGATCGGCGCCGCCGACCAACAGCGCCGACCCAAACAACACAATACACCAACGCGATACCGCGCCGATTAAACAAAATTGCAGTGTGTTCATGCGCATCATGCTTGTTCTCCCGATAATAAGTATGGTTAAAGTATAACCTGAACTGGGCGCGCGACCTCATGTCTTTCGGCCTTTATGCACCACCGCGCTGACACGCCCACGCCTGAATTTCGTATCAACAGTTCAAACCCATATTATAGATGACCAATGGAGAAAAACCACCCCGTACCGGGCGCGGCCTCCGCGCCCCGTCCCGTCCCGCCCCGGCGTCGAGGACGCCGCCAGGCACCCAGTACCGGGCGCGGCCTCCGCGCCCCGTCCCCCCGGCGTCGAGGGCGCCGCCAGGCGCCCAGTACCGGGCGCGGTCTCCGCCCCCCGTCCCGTCCCGCCCGGGCGTCGAGGGCGCCGCCAGGCACCCAGTACCGGGCGCGGCCTCCGCGCCCCGTCCCGTCCCGCCCGGGCGTCGAGGGCGCCGCCCTTTACTTGGCAATTCTCGATGAACCTCGGTGGCCGAAGAGATGGAACACCATTATAGTTCCTTTGTTGGCCGGCATCCGCGTTGACAACAAAGGAGGTTTCTCTTGGACATTCGAATGTATTGGTTTTCCGGAACGGGGAATACGCGGGCGATTGTCGAGGGCATCGCCGCGCGCTTGGCGCCCGGCTGCGCGCATGTCAAGCCGATGGTGGAGGTCGACTCCGCCGATGCGGCTGGAGCAAACCGAGTGATATTGGCGTTTCCCGTCTATGCCTTCGGCCTGCCAATGGCCGTTGCGAAGTTCGCAAAACGGCTGGAAATTCCGCAGGACGCCTTGGTGTATTCGGTCGCCACCTATGCGGGATTGGCCGGCGGCCCCCATCACGAGTTAAATTCTTTGCTGCGGCAAAAAAATCGTCGTTTGACCGGCAGCTGGACGCTTAAAATGCCGGAGAATTACCCGGTAATGAAACCGCCGCCTCCCGAGGCCAAGCAGAAGAAGCTGTTTCGGGAAGCCGAAGCGCGCCTTGGCGACGTGGCTTCGGCCATCGAGGGCGGCGTCGAAGGCGGCCTGGCCGATACGCCGCCGCCCGTTTGCTGGCTGGCGCCGCCGCTGCACCGCCTGGGAGTCCGGAAATTTCCCGCCCTTGACGCCAAATTTCATGTCGAAGAGCAATGCACCTCCTGCGCAACCTGCGAAAAGGTCTGTCCGGTCAACAATATCCGCATGGACGACGGGCGCCCGACTTGGCTGCATCACTGCGAGCAATGCTTCGCCTGCGTGCAATGGTGCCCCGTCGAAGCCATCGAATGGAACGGACGAACGCAGGGAAAACCCCGTTATCACCATCCACGCTACGCAGCCCACGACTTCTTTCTAAACAATGATGAAACCGACGAATCCTGAGGCCCCCGCCACCATTCGCGCCTTCTTGGCCCTGCCAGTTCCCGCGGAGGCGATCACCTACGCGACCTTGCTCCAAGGCGTATTCCGCGATCAGGGAGTAACTGGATCGCGGGTGCGCCCCGAGGCAATGCATATCACCGTCGAGTTTCTCGGCGACCAAACCGAGGAAAAACTGCGCCGCTTGACCGTGTTGCTGCGGGAGCGCCTGACCGGGACCGTCGTGCCCGTGGTCCAATGCCTGGGACCGGACACCTTTGGGCGCCCCCCTTCGGTTTTGTTCGTCGCCTGGACCGACCCCGATTTTCGGTTCCGACGAATGGCGGAAATGGTTCGACAAACCTCGCGGGATGCGGAATTGGACTCGCCGGCCGGCGAGGGCAAGCGCAAACCCGTGCCGCACATGACATTTCTGCGTCTGAAGGATCCACAAGCGAAAAAAAACCTGCGCAAGCTGCGTTGCAATACCTCCGAAGGCGCGGATTGGAAACCGTTTCTGCCCCCCATTCCCAAATCGCTCGCCGAAGTGACTCTCGACAAAATGGAGCTGATCGCCAGCACGCTCACCTCCGACGGCCCTCTGTACCAAACCCTGGAAACCTTCGACCTGCGGGGTGGTGCACAGGATTAAGCGGCACCCTGTCCAGAAAGTTTGATGTATAGTAAACGTTCGAAGTTCACAGTTTCACATCTATTTAATCGCAGAAGTTGTAAAGTTTTGCCTTGGAGGGCGATGTGCTTATGAAATATAACGGCGTCATAGAGCGAAAACTTGATATCATCGCCCAGCGCGTTTCGAAGTTGCGAAGTCGGGGACCGCTGACCACTGCGGAACTCGAGGAGGATTACTTCCTGCGCAGTGGGATCGAACGCACGCTGCAGGTTTGCGTCGAGGCAATGATTGATATTGCCAATCGCATCATCTTTCTTGAAGGCCGTCCGCCGTCTACCGAATCATTCGCGTCACTTGAACAGTTGCAGGATCTGCGAATCTTGGAGGATGCGGAGTCCTATCGGAATATGGTCAGGTTTCGAAACTTGATTGTCCATCGTTACGAGCAGATCGAAACAGACATCCTCGCCACAATCGTGAACAAGCATCTGAACGATTTTGATCGTTTCACAAGCGAAATCCGGGCACATCATGAAGACTAGCACCGACAACCTCGAATCTTCGGTTGTGGAAGTCGATCTTGACAAACTCGGCGAATACTTGCACCGTGATCCCAGGATCGTGGGCGCAACGGTCTTTGGATCGGCTCGTGACGGCAGGGTACGTCCCGGGAGCGATCTGGACCTGGCCGTGCTGTTTGACGCCCCCCTCCCTGCCGAGGACTTCCTTGACTTCTATTCCGCCCTTTGCGACCAAGTTCCCGGGGTTGAGAAAGTAGACTTGATCTGCCTAAACCAGGCTGACCCCATCCTTGCCTTTGAGGCTATTAGCGGCACCTTCCTTTGCACGAACGATAAAGAAAAGATGGCCGGGTACTTCTCGCTTGTCTGCCGCGAATACGAGGATGTTATGGGCAACCTCGAGCACCAGCGGCGCATGGCGGCATAACTGCCGCACGAACGGCGCGCACACCTTTTGCCGAAAATTTTGTTTGCCTATTTCTTTTGGGGATTGGCGGCGGACACGGCAAAATTGAGGTTTGGGTTGTAGCGTCTCAGCACGGTGCGGCCTTCCTCGAAGAAGTGCAGGGGGAATCGTTCGTCGCGGCATTCGCGGTCGATCCACAGCTTTCCCTGGGCTTGCCAGACGGCTTCGGGCAGGGGGATCCCTTCCCGGCGGTGTCGGTCCAGCGCATGGTGGAGCACGCCGGCGGCATAGAACAAGGTGTTGGTGTTTTTGAAGTCGCAGCGCCAGTCGTCGGGATCAATCGGCGGCATATCCATACGGTCATAATTCTTCAGACCGCCCTCGGGATGCCGATACATGGGACAGAGCAGGAAGTTTTTCTCCTGCCCCGGAAAGAGGTAGGATGGATCTTCCTCCACCATAAGGACAGTCTCCAACATGGGCGCGTCCTTGTCTGGATCGGGCATCAAGACCTCGGGATCCTCCAGGGTATCCCAAAACAATTGGCGATATCTCTCCCTGCCGTAATGAATCACCCGCAGATCCTTCTTGTAATTCCCAAAGTAGCCGGGCGGCTGGAACTTCCGCGCGATCTCATCATCGAAAAGGCGCCCCAGGCGCTCGGTGTCGAAGCAGTCCTCCCGCGAATACACCTCGTAGCGCTCCCTCCAGGATGGATCGCCTTGGCCGAACTCAATGGCGCTTTCGACAATCATGCGTCCCAATGCCAAGTTGCGTTGCCGAATCCCGGCACTGAAAAAGGCCGGGCGGACCGTCTCTTGCCCGAACAGAAAGCAAAAGAATTCCAGGCATCCCGGCACCAGCACGTTATCGACCTCGTATTCGCGATCCCCGTGCACGAATTTTACCGTGAGAAACGCTTCGGGTCGGTGGTGGACCGGATCCAACTCCTCCTGGCCCTTTGGCATAGGAATGTCCATGCTGGTGAGCATGTCGTCAATATCGAGAGCGATGGTCTTGGTTTGGGATGTCTGCATCGTGCTTTTCCTTACCGCGAACGGGTACCATGATTTTGCCGATCAAGATGTCATTGCGAATATACCACTGCCGCTGTTGCATCGCAAGCGCAGGCAATCCCGTTGCACCCCTCCGGCCGCGTGAGCCGTAGTGATTCGGCTCTAAGTCAAACATAGCACCCAAACGGTGAGGTGCAGCAAGGAGGTGATGCAAACAAC
>JBMCIU010000057.1:0-8394 GCA_048616755.1 Verrucomicrobiota bacterium | reverse complement strand
CGTATGTCGGGCGTTCAACTTGCGCGACTCTTGAGCCTGCAACACCGAGTTCAGGCGGTTCGGCACGGGTCGCCGCAGAGGGATCAGAACTCTTTGATCAGGGGTCGCTTGAGCATGTGTTCGTAGACGTTGATGTAATCGCGAGCGCAGCGTTCGTAGCTGAACTGCCGGGCGGCCTCATCCATCACTCTTTGGACCTGTTCCCAGCGTTGATCGGCGGGCAGTCGGTAAAATTGCATGGCCCGATCGATGGCCCACTGCAATCCTCCGGAGTCGTAGGTCTCGAACAGGAATCCGTTGCCCTTGGATGTGGCGGGATCGAGGTGTATGATGGTATCGTGCAGGCCGCCGGTGTTATGGGCGATCGGCAATGCGCCATAGACCATGCCGATCATTTGCGGCAGTCCGCAGGGCTCGAAGCGCGAGGGCATGAGGACAAAATCGGCGGCGGCATAGCCCAAGTGCGAAAGCGACTCGCTGAAGTCACATACTGCCACGCGGCTATAGAAGTCGTGCATGCGGACAATGTCTCGGAAGGGTTTCTGATAGTCGCCATTGGCCACGATGACCAACTGAAGCCCGTCCGCCCAGTACTGGTCCATGACATCATAGAGAATGTCGGTCAGCAGTTGCGGGCCCTTTTGAATCGGATCGAGCCGCGACGGCCAGAACAGCAGCGGCGCCGCCGAATTTGACTCCAACCCCAGCTTCTCCTGAAGACTAAGCTTGTTTTCGGCCTTGCCGGCGGCGGAGTTCTCGGCGCTATAGGATGCGGTCAAGTGCGGATCGCGCGCGGGATCGTACTCGGTGGGCGGCGCATTCAGGATACCGGCGGCGCAGCCCTCGTCGAACTTGCATTTCATCTCGTATTCCACCTGGGGCGGAACAAAGTCGTGCTGACCGCTCGCGACTTCCTTAAGGAATGTGGGGCTGACGGTGTTGATATAGTGGCCGCTGAAAATGCCGCTGGTAAGCAAGTCTACCGGGTTGGTGGAACGGGTATCCTCGTAGCTGGACGGCGGCCACTGATAGTACAGATACTGCCAGAACTCTGCGGCGTCGATGCCGGATTCCTCGATTTGTTCGAGGGTCATTTTCATGGTGTGTATATTGTGTACGGTAAACAGGCAGGGGATGTCCAAGCGACGGGCCATTGGGGGAATAAGCCCGGTCATCCAGTCGTTACAGTGGATAAGATCCGGTTTGACGAGCGGAATGATGTTGTTGATAACCTCGCGCTGGAAGGCGAGCGCGATCTTGGGGTTTTCCCTGTCGTAGTCGCCGTAGACGCTGTTGCGGTAGTAGAAGACGCGATCCTCGGCTAGGTGGATGCGGTCCGTCGGCAATTTGCTTTTGTAGACGCGCAGTTCCTCGCTGATCAGGTGTGCCACCTCGACGCTGAACATGCGTCGATAGTTGGGCAGAGCGACGTGGACGTCCGCGCCCTGATCGAACAGAGTGGCCACCAGGGATGCGGAGACGTCGGCAAGGCCTCCCGCCTTGGCGCTGAGCCGGTTGGCCATGTTCCCCATGCCATGCGGCAAATAAGTGATCTCGGGAGTGACCACGAGAATGCGGGGCTGTTTCGTCCGTTTCCAACTGCCGTTCTGTGTCATCATTTCATCCCCCGTTTGCCCAGCATATCAGGCCCGGCATTCGTCCAGTCCATGTATTTCCTGCGGGGGTTACCCGCACCGTAAAGCCGTAGCGCCCGGTCTGCTCGCAGCAGATTTTCTGGGTGAAGTCATACGCGCCGTGTTCCAGCTTGGTCTCCATTTCCATATTAAGAACTGCGGGTTCGGCAATTCGGTTGGCGGCGTCCACGGGACCGTAGTACACCTGCACGTCGACTTCCTCGGGCTTGAGTTCGGCCAAGTGCACTCGCGAGCGCACGGTGAAGGACTCCCCGACCTCCAGGCGAGCAATGTCTCGGTCCGCCTCCGGCATTTTCACATGCACTTGGTCCCAGGCCTGGGACAAGCGATCGAACTGCTTGACCAGCTCGCGACTTTTCGCCCCCTTGTCGGCGACCAGCGAATGAAAATTCTCCGAAGCGGGAATGTAAAATCCCTCCCAGTACTGCCGCACCATGCGATAGCTCGAAAACTGGCGCAATCCCATCTTCATGCTTTCCTTCATCATGTCGAGCCACGAGCCGGGCAAATCCGCGTCCGAGCGCTCGTAGAATGTCGGCACCACCTCATTTTCCAGCAGGTTGAACAGAGCATGGCTTTCAACAGTGTCCTGGTGTTCCGTATCGTCCTGACGTTCCTCGGCGGGGATGGCCCAGCCACGGTCCTTGGTGTAGCCCTCCTCCCACCAGCCGTCGAGGATGCTGAGATGCAGCCCGCCGTTGAGCGCGCTTTTCATCCCGGAGGTGCCGCTGGCCTCCTGGGGGCGACGGGGAGTGTTCAGCCATACGTCGACGCCCTGCACCAGACGGCGGGCCATGTGCATGTCGTAGTCTTCAAGAAAAATGATCCGCCGATGAACGCTGTGCTTGCGACTGAACTCAACGATCTGGCGAATCAGCTCCTTGCCTTGGTCGTCGGCGGGGTGCGCCTTGCCCGCGAAGACGAACTGGACCGGCCGACTCTCGTTGGTCAACAGCGCCTCGAACCGGGCCGGATCCCGGAGCAACAGAGCCGCCCGCTTGTACGTGGCGAAACGGCGCGCGAAACCAATGGTCAGCACATCGTGATCCAGGATGGACCGCGCACTCTGAATCTCGGACTTAGTAGCGCTGCGCCTGCGCAATTGGCTGACCGCGCTGTCGCGCACGTTGCGGATCAACCGTTCGCGCCCCAATTCGTGCGCGTGCCAAAGTTCCTCGTGCGGAATATCGTCCACGCGCTCCAACACCCCGGATGACTCCAAACGCCACTCGGGGCCGACATAGCGGTCCAACAAGGTCGCGTACTCTGTGGACACCCAGGTGGGCACGTGCACGCCGTTGGTGATATGAGTGATCGGGACCTCCTCCACCGGATAGTGGCGCCACAGATGCGCCCACATTTGCCGCGACACGGTGCCGTGCAGTCGGCTCACCCCGTTGCTGAATTCGGCCAGCCGAAGAGCAAGAATCGTCATCGACAGCCGCTCCTCCTCTCCTCCTTCGGGCGCTTGCCCCCACGAGATCACCGTGTCCGGATCAATATCGATTTGCTTCTGGATGGCTTCCAGATATGGGCGGAGCATGGTGGTATGGAACGTTTCATTCCCCGCCGGCACGGGCGTGTGCGTGGTGAAAGCCGTGGTGCGCCGAACCACCTCGGCGGCCTCGTCCAGATGCAGCTCGTACTCGGTCATGATGTGACGGATGCGCGCGAGGTTCAAGAAGCCGGCGTGTCCCTCGTTGATATGCGTCATGGCCGGCTCGTAGCCGAGTTCGATCAGGGCTCGAAATCCGCCGATACCCAGCAACAGCTCCTGGCGCAGGCGGTTATCCCTGTCGCCCCCGTAGAGTTGTCCGGTAATGCCGCGAAAATGCGTCTCGTTTTCGGTCATGTTGGTATCCAGCAAATACAAGGGCACGCGCCCCACCTGCAGGCGCCAAACCTGGGCGTTCAATTGTCCGTCCGGCAGCGGAATGCTGATTTTGACCTGTTCGGATTCGCCCTCCCGGCAGGCGGGCGTGACGGGCAGGTGATGTATCTCGTTCTCGGGATAGTGCTCTTGCTGCCAACCGTTGTTGTCCAGATACTGCTCGAAATAGCCTTGGCGATAGAGCAGCCCTACTCCCACCAGCGGGATTTTTAGATCCGAAGCCGCTTTCAGGTGATCGCCGGACAACACACCGAGCCCCCCCGAGTACAAGCGCAGGCTGCTGTGAATTCCGTACTCCAGCGAAAAATAGGCGATCACTCCCTTGTCCGCGGACTTTTCGGTGTCTTCCACTTCGCTCAAAACATCGCTCTCGAAGCGTTGCCGCACGGTCTCCTGCTGACTGAGAAAGCCGTTGTCCTGAGCGAGTTCTTCGAGCCGCTCCTGCGGAATTCGGTTGAGGAAGCGCAGCGGACTGTAGCCGCTCTGCTTCCATTGCTGCGGATTGATTCGCCGAAACAAGTCCACCGCATCCGCGTTCCACGACCACCACATATTCCGCGAAAGCGTGTCCAAAAACGTCAGTTCTTCCGGAATGCGCGGGGTTACGTCAAAAAGTTTTAGCTTGACCATCTCTTCGGTGCCTCGGTTAAAATTCCGCTAGCTGCGGGAAAGAGTCGTTGATTGCCGCCAGTTTACAGCGGACGCTTCGGATCCCCCCTAACCATGTGCATCGCTCTCATTCGGGAACTACGCCGACAGTATAGTGTTAAAACTCCAAATTGTCCAGCTGTCTCACAGGCTGTTCAAAGAAATTTCCCATGAGCGATTGACAAACGTTCAACTCGTGCTTTACTATGGCCAAAAGGACGGTTGCTATGACAAATCCCGCGACGCACATTTTGACTGCTCGACTTACGGGGCTAGCCTTGCTCGCTCTACGTGGGCCGGTGCGGGTTGTGCCGAGTTCGGATTGATCGTCCGCTTTCGTCAAACCAGAACCTGCAACCCCGCCGGCCCTTCCGCAGTTGCAGGTTTTTTTTGTGTTCCAAACTGAAATTTTAACCCATACACACAACGGAAAAAAACAATGATATCTCCCAAATACGCTGTCCCGCCGCCCGTGCGGATGACCGAAAGGACGTGGCCGTCACAACGGATCGCCTCCGCGCCAATTTGGTGCGCCGTAGATCTGCGCGACGGTAACCAAGCCCTGCCCGATCCGCTGAACCCGCAGCAAAAAAAGCAGTATTTCGACCTGCTCACCCGCATCGGATTCAAGCAGATCGAAATTGGATTTCCGTCCGCTTCCTTGGACGATTTTCAGTTCTGCCGCGACCTGATCGAGGAAAACCGCATCCCCGAGGATGTCACCATCTCGGTCCTGACTCAGGCGCGCGAACCGCTGATCCGGCGAACCTTCGAGGCGCTGAAAGGCGTTAAAAACGGCATCTGTCATGTCTACACCGCCACCAGCGATCTGCACATGCGCTTCGTCTTCGGCAAGGACCAGGAGCAGACGCGCGAAATGGCCCTCGAAGCAGTAAAACTCATTCGCGAACTGGCCGATCAGGCCGCGCAAACCGACGGCAGCAATATCGGTTTGGAATTCTCCCCCGAGGAGTTCACCGACAGCGATCTCGATTTTGTCGTGCCGCTGTGCGACGAAGTGGTCGAAGCGTGGAACCCAAAGGCGGGCGAGGGCGTGAATCTGAACCTGCCGGCCACGGTCGAGCGTCGGCCGCCCAACGAATATGCCGACATGATCGAGGAGTTCATCCGGCGCCTGAAGCATCGCGACCGCAGCATCGTCAGCCTGCACACCCACAACGACATGGGTTGCGCGGTGGCGTCCACGGAGATGTCGCTGATGGCCGGCGCGGACCGGGTCGAGGGAACCCTGCTCGGACACGGCGAGCGCTCCGGCAATGTCGACTTGGTGACGCTGGCCCTGAACCTGCAGTACATGGGCATCGACACCGGCCTGGACTTCAGCAATTTGGAGGCGGTGGTGAACGAAGTTGTCGAACTGACCGGCATGGGCGTTCATCCGCGCCATCCGTACGCGGGCGAGCTGGTTTTCACCGCCTTTTCCGGATCCCATCAGGATGCCATCCACAAGGGGCTGACCAAGCGCAAGGAGCTGGAGGAATTTTTCGGCGCCTGGAAAATCCCGTACCTGCACATCGGACCGCAGGATCTGGGACGCAGCTTCGAAAAATTCATTCGTATCAACAGTCAGTCCGGCAAAGGCGGTATCGCTCACGTGCTGGCGCAGGACTACGGCGTCAACCCGCCGCGCGAACTGCTGATCGAACTGAGCAAAAAGGTCCAGGAGTACGCCGACCGCAAAGCCAAGGAGGTTGAGTCCAGCGAGGTCTGGGACATCTTTGCGGGCGAGTACATGCGCTCGGAACCGCTTGAGCTGGTCAACTACTGGCCGCGCCCGTCCGCGGAGGATCCTTCGCAGATCGACGGCGAAGCGCACGTGCGCTACAAAGGCAAGGAAGCAAAGCTCTCCGGCTCGGGAGGCGGCCCAATCTCCGCCTTTGCCCGCGCTATTCGCCAGTTGCCGCTGCCCCAGTTCACGCTGGAGGAGTACGAGGAGGACGCCATCGGCAACACCGCCGACGCCGAAGCCGTCGCCTTCATCCGTCTCCGACGCGAGGAAGACGGCTCGGCCTGGGGGGTCGGAACCGGCTCGAATATCGACCAGGCGGCGGTGCGCGCCATCGTTTCCGCCATCAACCGCTTGGAGGAATAACATGAAAACAGCCGTTCTGACAAAACTGCGCGACCTCGAGGTCCGCGACCGCCCCGTCCCCGTAATTCAGCGCGAGGACGACGTGCTCGTTCGAGTGCGCCGGGTAGGAGTGTGCGGTTCGGACGTGCATTACTACACGACCGGACGGATCGGCAGCCAAGTTGTCGACTTTCCCTTTCCCGTCGGCCACGAGATGGCCGGCGAGATCGCCGAGGTCGGGCCGGCGGTGACCGGCCTGGCCCCCGGACAACGCGTGGCGGTGGATCCCGCCGTCTCGTGCGGGGACTGCGATCAGTGCCGCGTCGGACGCCCGCACACCTGCCGGCACCTGAAATTCTTGGGTTGCCCCGGCCAAATGGACGGTTGCCTCAGCGAATATATCGTCATGCCTGCGGAATGCTGTTTCCCCATCCCGGCGAGCATGAGCTACGACGAAGCCGCCCTCTCCGAACCCCTGTCCATCGGCCTGTACGCCACCCGCCTGGCGGGAGAAATGGCCGGCAAATCCGTCGGCATACTCGGAGCTGGTCCCATCGGTTTAAGCGTGCTCCTGCCCGCGCGCAGCCAGGGTGCCGCTCGGCTGTACGTCGCCGACCCGCTCGACTACCGCCGCGCGCTCGCCGCCGAACACGGCGCGCACTGGACCGGCAACCCCGACTGCCAGGATGTCGTCGGCGAGATTTCCGCCGAAGAGCCGGAACTTCTGGACGTGGTCTTCGAGTGCTGCGGCGAGCAAGCGGCCATCGATCAGGGCGCCGACCTGCTCAAACCGGGCGGAACGCTGATGATCGTCGGCATCCCGGAGACCGACCGCATCTGCTACACCCCGGACATTGCGCGACGACACGAGTTGACTTTTCAAAACGTGCGCCGACAAAACGGCTGCGTGCAGCCCGCGCTTGATCTCATCGCCGGCGGCGAGATCAATTCCGAATTCATGGCCACCCATCACTTTGGAATCGATGAGTGCAAACAGGCGTTCGACCTGGTCGACCAGTACGCCGACGGCGTCGTCAAAGCCATGATTCACCTCTGATCCAGGACCCCCTCCCATGCCCGATCTCGTCCGCAACAAGAAAGCGTTTCACGACTACCACGTGCAGGAAACATTCGAAGCCGGCATCGAACTGCAGGGCACCGAAGTCAAGTCCTGCCGTGCCGGCAACGCCTCCCTGGACGAGGCCTATGTCCGTCCCGAGAGACGCGAGCTGTTTCTGGTCGACGCTCATATCGCCCCCTACGACAAGGCGGCCGGCGCGGAAAATCACGATCCGCGCCGACCGCGACGCTTGCTCATGCACCGCAGTGAAATCCGCCGCCTGGCTCAGAATGTGGATGCCAAAGGACTCACCCTCGTCCCCCTTCGGCTTTACTTGACACACGGGCTCATCAAGCTCCAAGTCGGGCTCTGCAAAGGAAAGCAAAAAGGGGACAAGCGCGACGACATGCGCAAAAAACAGTCCGACCGCGAACTCCGCAATCTTTCCGGACGCCGGTAAAAAAACGGCCAAATCCGTCCAAAACAACAACCAGAGGAAAACAAAACATGAAGATCGCAACGATTTGTGCCATGGTCGCAGCAGCCGCCATCCTAATTGTGATGACCGGAGGGTGCAACACGGTACAAGGAATGGGCGAAGATCTCCAGTCCCTCGGTCGCGGCATGGAAAAGAGCGCAAGCGACTAGTACCCTGTACCGCTTAAAACTTCGCAATGGACGCAGTTATTCCGGATGCACGAGTGTTGCGCAATGCGCAAGGCGATGGTTGCGCATCGCCGGCGCATTGCGCGGCGGTCGTGCGCCGGGAGAACTGCGCCTGCGGGTTCGGAACTCTTGATCTGGCGGAAGACTAGGTGGTACCGAATTACCTTCGGTTCGGATAGACCCCACGGGGCTGTGTCCCCGTGGTGAATAGGATCATAATTCCACGACGGCTTGCCCCCCCCTCTCTCTCCTCCCCGCCGCGCGCGGCGGGGAGGAAAAGGGGGGAAAGCGGCGGGAATCGAACTATGATCATGCGCTCCAACGGGTCAAGCCCGTTGGGGGCGTGCAAATGGAAGGAGCGACCGATCGGACGAACTATGAT
>JBMCIU010000056.1:0-8425 GCA_048616755.1 Verrucomicrobiota bacterium | reverse complement strand
CTGGACATTCCGCTCCGCGACGACATGGCGCCGCTCTGGCACGTGCTCAAGACCCGCATCCGGGGGAACCCCGCAGGCGCCGCTCCCGGCGGGGAGGGCGAAATCTGGAACTCCAAAAAATTGCGGGACGGCAAATGGCCCGGCAACTTTAAGCCCTACCTGTGGCTCGGCGGCGAAGAGCGCGGCCTCGCTTGGTTCGCCGACAACGAAAAGGGCTGGGTGATGGACTGGAAAAACCAACCCCCCTGCCAGACCCTGCACCGCAAGGGCGGGGTTTTGACCCTGCGCATTCATTTCGTGCAGACTCCGATCGTACTGGACGAACCGCGAACCATCGTCTTCGGACTCATGGCCAGCCCCGCCAAACCCATGCCCGAGGATTGGCGCGCCATCGGACGGCCCGACACCAAGGGCATCCACTTCACCATGGGACACCCCTTCGGCCTGCCTGCCGCCTTTGCCGGCAAGTATCCGATCAACAAGGATTTCTCCTCCCTCGACGCCTTTTACGACGTCCGCAAGGGCGCCGACATCGACGAGCGCGACTTTGCCAACGAATGGGTCGAGCGCAATCTCAACTACGAAGGTGTCACCCATAAACTGCGCGGGATGTACCGCAGTCTGGTGGCGACGAGCGTCGAGCGGGGCGTTGGCGCCCGCGACAAGCGCTACACGGCCTACTACGACGAGGTCCGCGGCACCACGACCTTCTGCGAAGAGCACCCCTATTACCGCGTCGCGTGGGACCGTCAGCAGAAGATGCTCGGCCAAATCCAGAACTTTCACGAGCGGTGGGGCCACCGGATCACAACGCCGCAGCAGCGCCAGTGGTTCTTCGGTTCCGGCGCCATTGTCCCCAGCTATCGCGATTTCGCCACCTATTTCGGCGCCCAATGGCTGCGCCGAAGTGTCGGCCTCTACTTCGACAATGTCTTCCTGGAAACCGCCGAAAACCCGGCCATGACCGAAGCCTTCTACCGGGACGACGGCAAGATTCAGCCCTCCTGTCGATTTTTTGCCAAACGCGAGTATTTCAAGCGCATCTGGGTGCTGCATCAGCAACTCCGTTTGCCCGAGACGCCGCAGATCATGATGATGCACATGACCAACGCTCACGTCATCCCCTGGCAATCCTTCAACGAAGTCAACCTCGATCTGGAATGGAAATTCGGCGCCCGTCCGTTCCAGGCCAAATTCTCTCCCGAACTGCTGCGCACCGAGAGCACCGGCCTGCAGACCGGCGCCATTCCTATGGCCATTTCGGATACGACCAAAGACGGCGCTCACGCAACCCCGCAGCAGATCCAGATTGCCGAGCGGACCCGCTGGGGCGGGTTTCTCGTGCATGAGATGCGCATGGAATGGAGCGGCCAACGCTGGCCCGAGTTCATGACGAGTTTCGGCTACGGTCTGGATGACTGCAAAGTCTACAATTACTGGGACGACGAACCGCCAATGACGGTCAGCGATCCCCGCTGTAAATGGTTGCTCGCAAGACGGAACGGCAAACTTTTGTTGGTCTTGTGCACCTGGAACCCAAAAAAGAGCGAGGTTACGGTTACCCTGGACTGGGACAAGTTGGGCGTGCAGCCTGCCCGCGTCTTCGACGTGGAAAATCCCGATGTGACAGAGCTCGGCCAGGAACTGGAACTCGATTTCGACGACATGGAAAGCAACAATGCCGGCATGGGTATGTCCGATCCCGCCATGGACAAGAAATTAGCCAACCCCAATGCCTGGCAAGGTCCGGTAAAACTCAACCGCGGACGCGGCACCGTTCAGATCCCCCTGGATGGCTACGGAGTCCGCGTCCTGCAACTGGAGGAATAGTGCCACAGGCGTCTCGCCTGTACGTCGGGTTCCAAAGGCAGCGATGCCTGCCCACCGAAGACCAGGATACCCCAGAGGGTAAATTGAATTTTGAATGCCGAATTTTGAATTTTGAATTTTGAATTTTGAATGTTGAATGTTGAATGTTGAATAATGAATCCCTGATCACCGACCACCGATCACAGATCAAGCCCCCAGAAGGCACAAAACAATGCTCCATAGAACCGATTACCACGAAGTCGCCGCCGAAAACATTCCCGACGACGCCCGTCGCATCAACCCCCTCATCGGCAATGATGAAATCAAGCTCTGCGTAGACGGCCGCGGCGTGATGCACGATTGCACCCACGTCTGGGGCAGTCATCCGCCGGCCCGAATCACGTGGAGCGGACGGCGCAACGATCGGCGCAACGACCGCTATAACAGCAACCTGTTCGAGTGGGGCTTCCTCGATCTGAGTCTGAACGCCGAGGACGCCCTGCCGGCTGTCACCGGCTGGCGGCAGCGCCTGCATCCGCGGGACGGGTACGTCGAGACCGAAATCGCCCGCGGGGATATCGTCGAGCGCACTATCAGCTTTGTCCATCTGGAGAAGAACCTGATCGTCTTCCACCGGGAATACAAAAACCTGCCCGCGAACATTGACCGCACCCTCCGGGCGAAGTATACGCTGTGCCATGTCGGCACGGAAGACCTTCCCTTCCGGGTTCGCTGGACGCCGAACAAGGCGTTTGTCAACGGCATCAGTGCCGACACCCTTGCCGACGGTGTGCGGGAGTACCGGGGGCGCATTGCCTTGTTTGCGGATGCCGCCGGTGAAGCATGCGCTGTGGGAAACCGTTTGGAATTGGCCGCCGAGCTTCCGGATTCCAATGCCCTGACCGTCTGCCTGGCCCTCGCCGACGACCTGGGTGACCACCCGCAACTCATCGAGATTCCGACCAGCGGCTGGATGACGCCGCCCGTCAAGAAGATTCACGAGGAAAACCTGGAGCATCTCAACAACTGGCAGCCCGCCAACTGCACCGCGGCAGTCGACGCCATGATCGCCGACATTGCGGACAACCGCTTTGCCGCCGTTTTCGCAGCCCACCGGCAAGCTTGGAACGACTGGTTTGCGCAAGCCCGGATCGAACTGCCCGAGGATGAAACGGAACTGCGAGCGGCGTTCGACACCCAGCTCTATACCATGCGCTGCTGTTATACCGCCTGGTCCAGTCCGGCCAACCCGTTCAACACAAGCTGGGGAGCTCCCTACTTCTGGGACGAACGGTTTCCGACCGAAGGGCTGATGCGATTGGGCATTACGGATATGCCGGAGCGCACCATGGAATGGCGGCGCAGGATACTGCCTTTCTCAACCATGATGAGCGGCGGTCGCGGCGCGCGATACATCCCCTCCGCGGTCGAGTCCGGAGCCCAGATCGCCGACCGCAATTGCACGCAGTACTACGAATTCTTCACTATCGGGGTGATTTGCAACTACATCTATGAATACTGCCGAATAAAGGAGGACGAGGCCGCCTGGCGGCGCTTCTATCCGATCCTGCGCGAGTCTGCCGAGTTCTTCCGGCGCTACCTGCTGATTGAGCTGCCCGGCAACAACGTCATGCTTACCTGGTTGGTCGATGTAAACGAAACCTTCTACCCGGTGCAGGACGGCCCGTTCGCCACCTGCGGTGCGGCTCGGATTTTCTACACCGCCTTGGAAACCGCCGAGCGTTTGGGAATCGAAGAAAAAGAAATTCCGGAGTGGAAACGCATGGGTGCGATGGTCTGGAACCTGGCCACCCACCTCTGCGGCGGAAATCCGGAGAGAGATACCAGCGTGACGACGGCCGACGATCCGGCGTCGGTCTATGTCGATTACGAACTGGACAACCAGCAGACAATGGAGCTCGATATTGATGAAGAAATCCGTCGCTGGCGCGATGAATACCGCAAACGATTTGTCCCCGAAAGCCAGATGGGGGAGGGCAAAACCAACCTGGCAGGTGAGGCCAAGCACATGGAATTCTGGAGCTGGGGTCCCCTCCAAAAGGCGCACAGCGCCGCATCGCGAGAAGACGCGGAAGATGCGCTGCATCAGTTCAAACATTCATTGACAACCCTGATGGATTTTGCAGCCCTGAACGAGAGCGCGCAGACCGACCTCAGCGATGTCCATCATCCCTGGTTCAACACCGCCGCCGGTGCCTACGTTCGGGCCCTCACCCGCATGCTGGTTTATCCCAAAGACAACGAGATTATCCTGCTGCCGGGCATCCCGGCGGGCTGGGATGCGTTCTCGTTCGAACTGCCGGTGCACCGCGGCGGAACGATCAACGTCGAGGTCGAAAACGGGCGTTTCATCAGTGTCGTCATTGCCGAAACCCAGACTCAGTACGAAACCCGACGGGTCCATCTTCCGCATCGCTACCTGGCAGAGAACCAGGCATTCGGCGGAAACGCGGATGTCGTCGAGAAAACCGACACAAAAACGGTTCTGCAAACCAGGGCAGAGAAAGGCGAATACCAACTCCGGCTGATCTGATCCATCCAAGACATTAGGACTCTAACCATGCAAAAACTACTCATGCTTTTGATCGCCGCCCTCCTTGTGGGGTTTTCTGTCTCTGCCAAGGCGGGCGCTGCATTGGGTGGCTGGGGACACTTTCTCCAGGGCTGGCCGAAGGTTTATCTTGACAACCCCGGAGGTGAAGCGTTTGATGTTCAATTGAATCTCTATGTCAAAAATGTCCCCGGCTGGAACGCGGACGAGATGATCGTACGCCTCACAGACCCGAAGGGGAAGGTGTTGGTAGAAGGTGCTCAGCCGGTTAAAGATCACAAAATTAAACTAAGTGTAGAGCCCGGTGCAAAAGGTGTTTATGTGCTTGAACCCAAGATGACAGAGAAGGGGCGTACACGACACCGCGGACCGGATTTCTGGCTGGAAACCACCTTGGACAAAGCGGTCGTGTGGACCGGAAAACCCGAGGGGCATGCGATCGAAGATCGCTGGTTGGTTACGCAATGCTCCGTCCCGCGGCGTTGGTGGTTCTGGGTGCCGAGCGATATCAAAACCTTTACCGTAAAAACACAGCGGGCTCACGCCTATATGTCGCAGCGTGAGGATCCGGCCATTACCGTTTTCTCACCACGCGGACAGCGTATGGCAGCCATGGTAGGGCAGATACCCAAGGCGCAACAGACCGGAAAACCGAAACGATCAGATAAACATTGGAACCGCGAAGCGTTGATTGAGGTCGAACCCGGCGCCGCCGGACGGTTCTGGGCCGTAGAGGTTGCCTTGGGGGACGCTCATCACCGCAGTAACATCAATTTTACAATCGATGGCGTTCCGCCCTATCTTGCGCGCAGCCCGGAGTCATGGTTCAACCCCGAGACCGGAAAACCGCCGGCAATTTCGCTGTACGACGCCTCTCCGTTCGTGCGGGGCGCGTCCACGGCCGAAGATAGAAGCCCCTGGACCAATCTTCAGCATTGGTCTCCGTGTCCCGCTATCGGCGATCCGGACGGCAACATCATGCGCGGCGATATGACGCTGGCATTCTGGAATCCGGAGGGGCGCACCGTGCGTTTTCAGTTGGCCGATTACCTGCCGCGGATCGGGGTCAACCGCGCAGAGAAGGAAGCGCGCGGACACCTTGTCGTAACGGATCGGAACGGGGAAAATCTGCATGAAACAGATGTGATTGTGCCTCATTACCACGGCCGGGCGCCGCAACCTGAGCCGGTGGAGGCCTTGGGCGAGGGAGTGCGCTTCATGCACATCAGCGGCCCCGAGCGCTGGTGGGCTTTCACCTACCCGGCCATACCCACGGTCATTGTCGGTGAGAACATCGACAATGGCTGGCATCGGTTTACGCCCCAGGTCGGCAACGCCCGCAATTACTATTTTTATGTCCCCGCCGAGACCGAGTCATTCCAGGTTCGGGTCAAGACCGAACACGAGCAGGATCGACTGCGTCTCGAAATCAACGCTCCGGACCGGACCGTCGAATTGATCTACTCCCATTCTGAAACGATTACCGTCAATGTCCCCCCGGGCCTGGACGGCAGAGTCTGGCATTTGCGCCCCGATGTCGGCCGCGGCACGCGAATGATTACAGCCGGCGGTCCTGAGAACCGGTACCTGGGCATTTACGCCAACCTGGATCTCAAAGGCGTCCCACCCTACCTGGCGCCAACCTGGGAGCAATGGTTCAATCCCGAGAACCCGCAACCTCCGCCGAGGCGAGGGATGGACAGATAACTCAAATCCGAAACACAAGCCACCGCGAGTCACGCATGCAAACACACAAACAAACAGAAGTTGACCGGGAAAATCGCACCGCTTACCTTGCCAATGGAGTCATTGGGTTGCGGATTCCGCAGATCCCGCTTCAGCGGCAAACCGCGTATCTGCAGGGGTACGCGGGGGCTACACCGGCATTCGGAATCGAGGGAATACAGCCGATTCCATATCCGCTCGGCGCCGATGTGGCAATCAACGGCTGGTGGCTGAGCGAGTATCCGCGGTTTGCGGACTTCATCGAGCAGGAGTACGATTTTTCCTGCGGCGAGCTGACCAGCCGCTTCCGCTTTTCCGCTGACGGGGTAACGGCAGTGCTTGAGGTGCTGACCTTCTGCAGCCGCACGCAACCGATGGTCGCGGTCCAGCAGACACGGGTTGCCGTCAACAAACCCTGTAAACTAATCGTTCAGGCCAACATGAAATGGGACAACGTGCCGGGCCGTCTGCTCGAGCGCATCATGCCCGGGCGCTCCGACCAGCCGCAGAATGCCAATGTTCGCGACGCGATTGTTAATTGGGAGAGTTCCGGCGCGTTGACAACGGCGGGAATCGCCTATGACTCATGGGGCGAGGAAAAGGAGACCGTTCGGCGCCAGCGCAATGACTATGGTCACGAACGCGATTGCGCGCTGACCAACTACGTCATCCAGGCGGAACCCGAAGTGCCCTATGTCATGGATCAGATTGCCGCGGCGGTGCCCGGCGTCATGCACGAGCAACCGCATTGGCAGGCCGCGCGGATGGTCGACCAGGCCGCCTGGTACGGGGTCAATAAACTGCGCAAAGACAACCGCGACGCCTGGCAGGAGCTGTGGCGGGGGCGCCCGTTGCTGCACGGAGCGCCGAGCAATTGGCAGGCAATCAGCGATGCCGGCTATTTCTATCTTCACAGCAGCATTCACCCGAGTTCGCTGACCGGTATTGCGCCGTTCGGTTTGAGCGACACCAACTACCATGGGCATGTTTTCTGGGATTACGAGAGCTTTATGTTCCCGGGCGTGGTGCTGACGTCGCCCGAAGCCGCAAAGGCGTCCATGGAGTACCGCGGGCGCTGCCTGAACATGGCACGAAACAACGCTCGCATGTATGGCCGGAAAGGCGCGCAATTCCCTTGGCAGAGCGGCAATACCGGCAGCGAGGTCACCACCTACTACTCGAGTGCGCGCGAGTTTCACATCAACCCGGCGGTGGCCTACGCGGTCGGGCAGTACATGCATGCAACCGGGGACGAGCTTTTCCTGCGCGAACATGGCTGGCCCATCCTGAAAAACGTCGCCGAATGGATCTGTGACTTTGTCACCGAGACCGAGCGCGGCTACGAAACACGTCACGTTGCCAGCCCCAACGAGACCTACCATGACGTTCATAATGACAGTCAACTGCATCTGTTCATAAAAGCGGCATTGCGTCAGGCGGTTTTCTTCGGAACCCGTCTGGGGCTGGACGTGCCGGCTCAATGGCAGCATGTGGCCGACCATCTCTTCATGCCTGTCGATCCGGAAGCCGGCGTGCTGGTACAGTTCGAGAATTTCCCGCTGAAGACCGATAAACGTGCGTCCGTGGGCCCCATGTGGCATCTGTTTCCATTAGATATCAGTTGCGGCAAAGACATAGATAAAGCGACCCGCGCCTATTACTGCCGGAGCATGAGCAGCTACTACGGCATGCCCATGTCAAGTGCGTATTGCTCCGTGTGGGCTGCGCGCTGCGGCCTCCGCCAAGAAGCCGTGACGGCCCTCGACAAAGGCATCGCCGCCCGCATCGCGGAACCGTACATGCAGATGGCTGAGGCGGCGGCTGACAGAGAGGAAGGCCCGCATGGTGGCGACGCCAAAGAACCCTGGTTAACACGCACGACAGATTTTGTGACGGGGCAGGGCAGCTTTATCACGGCCTGCCTGCTCGGTTTTACCGGCCTCGAACTAACCGGCGGTTCGCCTGAAACAACCTGGTGCAAACATGCACCGGCACTGCCGGAGGGCTGGAAGGCCATCGAAGTGGAACGGATCTGGGCCCACGGCCGCCCCGCCCGTCTGATCGCCGAGCAAGGAAAACCGAACGCGGAGTTGATTCGATGAATACACCCGGCCGATACATCAAATACATGCATTCAGGAAGCACCATGCAAAAAATGACAGGACAATCACTCAAAACATCTATCAAAACCGACATCTATGAGCTGGCGCTCGATCCGGCCGGATCTCAACTCAAGATTATCATGCGGGGGCTGGAAGAAGTGGCTGTCGATTCCAATATGGCGCTTTTAATCGCGCCTGAGTTTGCGGATGCAAATAT
>JBMCIU010000055.1:0-8474 GCA_048616755.1 Verrucomicrobiota bacterium | reverse complement strand
GGAGGGCGAGAGTCCTCTCGAGCCCCGCCGTTGGTCGAATGGCGAGGCCGGTTGCCTGCACCGGAAAACGCATCGCCTTTCGTGGACAGACACCCGGGGCGCCAAGATCGACGCGCCCGGCTCGACGGGAGTCTCGCCCTCCAATTAGTCCCCTTTCAGGATCAGACGGCAATCGCACACATCCACCGTTCCTTTAAACTGTCCTCTGAGGACATATCGAACGAACCCTTCGTCCTTTAATGTATTGGCTTGGGACATGGTGCGCGAGGAGATCCGGCCCCAACTATCGTCGGACGCATCCAAGCCGGGCGGCCGTTTGACCAGCAGCGTGCGCTCGGCGCCGTCCGCGGATTCGAACAGCAGCACCATCTCAATATTTCCGCCTTGCCAATTTCGCGGCCGGAACCGGCCCTGCACCGCGAAGCGCATGCCGGGTTGGACGGCAAACCGCGAGGAGCGCAGTTCAAAGGACTCAAACTGGTCGGACTTCAAACTAAATCCTCGTTGGGCGGCGCCGTCGCTCGTTGGCCGGAAGGATTTTGCGGAGACCGCAACCGCACCGGAGCGCGGGAGTCGGACCTGCCATTTGCCAAGGGGATTGTCGGGATCGACGAGTCCCCTCCCCTCGGGTTGCAACCGCACGATTCGGTCCGCGGGTTGCTTGGTCAGCACGGTGAACTCCTCGCAGGACGATCCCGCAACCGTGATATATTGGGGACGAAGACGATAATGAATCGTAGCCGCCATTGCGCACGAAAGCAGCGCCAACACCCCTAGGATGATGCCCGTGAGCCGCCAGTGCCGCGCCCTCGATTCCGCCTGATCCAAACGGGAAACCGTGGCTTGCCCGCTTTTTTCGGCCTCCGCCCGGCTAAGCGGATGAAAATCCAACTCAGGGCGAACGGAGCGGCCCTCGGCAGTTGCCGCATCCGCCAGAAAGGCGCTGCTTTCCTCAGGCAATCCGCGGTGCTCAAGACTCGCCCGATATCCGTTTACGTCAAACGGAATGCGCCGAAAATAAACGGCGCCGGTTTCGTTGTCGTAGAGCGCGTAACTAGCGCGCACGTCGCCGTCGCGGGGCTGGCCTACCGAGCCGACATTGACGATGTACCGCTTGCCGGCTTCCACCTGAAAATCTTGAGCTTCCAGAGCGTAGGCGCGCCCGCTTTTCCCGGTCACAAAAAGGCCGGGCTGGTGACTGTGCCCCACAAACAGCAACGGCTCGGAACAGGCCTGCCAGGAAGGAAGCGCGTCTTCCGCCTCGATGATGTACCCGTAGCGGTAGGGCATGGCCAGTTCCGCGTGCGCGCAGCGGAACCCGTCCCCCGCCAGGACGGCCGGCAAGCCGCCGAGGAACCGCCGCGCCTTGCCGTCAATCTGCGTGGCGGTCCATTCGACAAGTCGGCGGGCATTGGGATTGAAATTCACCGGATCCAGTTGGCCGCTGACGGCGGCGTCATGGTTGCCCTGCAGAATATAATCGACCTTGGCATGGACGATTTGGAGGACCTCGGCGGGATCGGGACCGTACCCCACCACATCCCCCAAACAAATGACGCCGTCAACCCCGACAGCCCCGGCATCGATCATTACCGCTTCCAAGGCCTGCCGATTGGCGTGTATATCCGATATCACAGCGTAGCGCACAACAGCCCCCTGCCGGCTTGATACAATTCGCACAAACGGAGTCCGAAATATAAACCGGATTCAACCGCATGAAAAGCGCCGCTGAAGTTGTCCGCGTAATTTGTGACCTGTCCTGATATGCTGTTCGTATTATGCCCGATTGAAATTACGGTTTAGGTTGCTACATTTCCAGCTATCATTGTTTGATTTGTGTTGGCGCCGATGTCGGACGCGGGTGTTGAGCCACTCCGGCTTCGGACTTCGTTTTTTAAATAGCAAGCGCGGATGTGCCCGTGGACGGAAACAGGCAAACAACCTTGAAGCGGCCTGTCTCCTTATCGGGGATTGCGTTGCACACCGGCGAACGCATCCACCTGCAGGTGCTGCCCGCCGAGGCGAACCACGGTATCGTGTTCTGCCGAACGGACCTGCCGAATCAGCCGAAGGTGCGAGCGTTGCTGGAACAAGTGACAGACACCCGTCGCGCCACGACCATTTGCGACCGGCAAACTCGGGTCCACACAACCGAGCATCTGCTGGCCGCGCTGTTCGCGCTCGGCGTCGACAATGCGGAAATTCAGATGGACGGCGCGGAACCACCCGTGGCCGACGGCAGCGCGGCGGAGTTTACTCAAGCACTGCGCGAAGCCGGAATCCAAACGCAGCCAGCCGAAAGAAATCGGCTTAAAATCGCCGAACCAGTGGTTTTTGAGAACGGCGAAAGCATATTGATCGGTTTGCCACAGGATGGAGAATTCCGAGTGTCCTGCACAGTGCGTTACAATCAAAGCCCTCTGGACTGTCAATATCTGTCCCTGGCAATAAACTCGGAAACGTTTTCCAAGGACTTGGCGCACGCCCGAACATTTTGTATGTATGAAGAGATTGAAGCCCTGATGACGGCCGATCTGATCCGCGGCGGCAGCCTGGACAACGCGGTCGTTCTGAAGGGCAATATCGTTTTAAGCCGTGAGGGGCTGAGGTACGACGACGAGTTTGTTCGCCACAAGATTCTGGACCTGATCGGAGACTTGTCTCTGACCGGCCGCCAAATCGAAGGGCACATTGTCGCGGTCAAACCCGGCCACCCGAGCAACATTGAATTTGCCCGCCGCCTTGTGAAGGCAGAAAATGGGAGCTGATCGCGCATGGCGACCATAATGAACAACACCGAAATCTCCGCAATCCTGGACCAGCGTGGACCAATGATCATGCTGGACCGACTGCGGGTAAACCCCGATTTTTCCGGCGCCTCCGGCGTGAAGTGCATCAGCATGGGGCACTCCTGCTTCCAGGGGCACTTTCCCGGCGCGCCGATTCTGCCGGGAGTCCTGCAGGTGGGGGCCCTCTCGCAAGCCGCAGGCGTACTGCTCAAACAGGAACGCGGCACGCCGACGGACACGGTGCCAATTATCGAGCAAATCAGCAAGTTTAAATTCCGCAAGCCGGTCATGCCCGGAGATTTGCTGCGCGTGGAAGTCACACGCGATGCGGAGGATCCATCGCTATTTCACGGCATTACCTATGTGAACGGCGAGACCGCCAGCCAAGGTCGATTTTCAATGGGGCTGTGCCCCTCCTCGGAACTGGCCTTCAACGGCAACAATCTGGAAGTCGGCTGGCCGAATCTGCCGGGAATCTCCGAGACCATGGCCCCGGTAATGAACGCCGAGGAGATCATGGCGGCTATCCCCCATCGATTTCCGTTTCTGCTCATCGACCGCGTTCTGCTCTGCGACCCAAAAACCCTGCGCTTTGTCGCGCTGAAAAACGTGAGCGCAACCGATTCCTACTTCGACTACAGCAGCACGCCGGTGCTGCCCCGCTATCTGCAGGCGGAAATGGCCGCCCAGGCAGGCTGTGGCATGGCCCTGTCCACACCCGGACACAAGGACATGCTCGTCTACTTTATGGCCATTGACAAGGCCATCTACCACGATCACGTGTATCCCGGCGATCAACTGCTGGTCGACATCAACATCTCCGTGCGCAGCCGTTTCGGAAAGGCGGTCGGCAAGCTTCATGTGGGACCGCGCACCGTCGCCGATCTCGAGCTGAAGTTCGCGATGGTCGAGCGCGATTCCGTTTGACAGTCAAGGCCGGAGGCGATTGCTCATGTCCACCACGATACACACAAGCGCGGTCATAGATTCCTCGGCCGAGTTGGGCGAAAACGTGCATATCGGCCCCTACACCGTAGTGGGCGCTGGTGTTCGCGTCGGCGACGCCACCTGGATCGACAGCCATGTCAGCCTTGCCGGCCCCCTGGTCTTCGGACGAGACTGTCGGGTACATTCCTTTGCGTCCATCGGCAAACCGCCGCAGGACCTCAAATACAAAGGCGACGACAACGGAGTGGTGCTTGGCAACCGATGCCGGGTGCGCGAGTACGTGACCATTAACGGCGCCACCCAAGAAGGCGAGGCAACCACGCTGGGCGACGACTGCTTCCTGCTCGCGTATTGCCACGTTGCGCACGACTGCCGCCTTGGCAACGGCGTAATTATGAGCAACGGATTCACCTTGGCCGGACACGTCACCGTCGGCGACAATGTCGTCTGCGGCGGCCTTGGCGGCGTTCACCAATTTGTCCGCATCGGTGCTCTGTCCATGATCAGCGCCATGTGCAAAGTTGTGCAGGACGTCATGCCATTTTGCCTGGTAGACGGCAACCCCGCCTCGCTGGTTGCGGTCAATCGCATCGGCTTGGAACGCAACGGCAAGCCCCCGGAGACCGTGGAGGCGATCACCAAAGCCTACAAAATCCTCTTTCGCTCCGGCCTCCTGCGCGAACAGGCGATTGAGCGCGTGCGCGCTGAATGCGGAGACACCCCGGAAGTGCGGCACATGCTTGATTTCCTGGAGGCAGACAGCGAGCGCGGCATCACCACCGCCCATACAGGCCGCCGACGATAGAACCTTTACCATGTTCCAACGCAGAAGGACTGTGCACCATGATTGACATCCGTATCTTACGCGAAGATCCAGAACGAGTAAAGGCGAATGCGGCGCGGCGCGGCTGCACCGTCGATGTGGACGCTTTGGTTGATATGGACCGGCGCTACCGAGAAGCCATCCGATCCGTCGAGGAATTGCGCGCGCGGCGCAACTCCCTATCCAAAGAGTGTCGCGACAACCCCGAAGCGCGCGAACAGGTCAAGACCATCAAAACGGCAATTGCCGACGCCGAAACGACCCAAAAACAACTGCGCGAGCAAATCGACAAACAGCTCGCCTGGCTGCCCAACTTCCTCGCCCCGGACGTCCCGGACGGCCAGGAGGATGAGGATAACGTGCCGCTGCGGTTCGTCGGCGAAAAGCCGGAATTCGACTTCGCCCCTCTGTCCCACGACGAACTTGGCGACAAGCTGGGGATCATCGACACTGCCCGCGGCGCCAAAGTCGCCCAGTCCGGCTTCTACTACTGGCGGGGCAAGGGCGCCCAGCTCGCCTCGGCGCTGTTCTACTGGACCCAACAAGAGCTAATACGGCGCGGATACACCCTGTTCATCAGCCCCTGCGCCGCCAAGGAAAGCACTCTGTTCGGCACCGGTTATCTGCCGTTCTTCGCCGACCAGACCTACAACTTGGAGGGAGAGGATCTGGCGCTGATCGGCACGTCCGAGCAAACCCTGGTCGGCTATCATGCCGACGAGATCCTGTCCGCGGACGACCTACCCGCCCGCTATACCGCCTTCACCCCCTGCTTCCGCACCGAATCCGGCAGCTACGGCAAAGCCAGCCGGGGCATCTTCCGCGTCCATCAGTTTCACAAAGTCGAACAGATCGTATTCTGCAAGCCCGAAGACTCGCCGCGCTTCCACGACCAATGCCTGGACAACGAGGAAGCCCTGTTGCAGGCCCTCGGCATCCCCTACCGCGTCGTCAACGTCTGCGTCGGCGACTTGGGCGCGCCCGGCTACAAAAAGTACGACATCGAAGCCTGGTTCGCCGGCTATGACGGATACCGCGAGGTGACCTCCAACACCAACCTCACCGACTTTCAGTCCCGACGCCTCGGCATTCGCTATCGCACCGAAACCGGCGGCAGCGACTTTGTCCACACCATTTCGGCCACCGCCGTAACCGACCGCGTGGTCTGCGCCATCCTCGAAAACAATCAGCAGGCGGACGGCAGCGTGATCATCCCCTCCGCCCTCCAAACACTCTGCGGATTCGACCGCATCGAGCCGTGACCCCGTCGCACTCCGACAACAACGACACTCCGCCCCTCAAGCTACGGATCGCACGCGACCAACGCTTTGCCTGCATTCAGTGCGGTCGGTGCTGCCGCCGCTGGCACGTCGCGCTTACTCGAAAGGAAATCGAGCACTTGCGGTCTCTAAGCTGGCCGCCCGGGGACGCGCCGGAACAAGATCCGGTGACCGTCATACGGCGGCAGCCAACCATCGCCCACCGAGACAACGGCGACTGCATTTACCTCGACCCGAAAACCGGGCTCTGCAGCATCCACAGTCGATTCGGCGAACACGCCAAACCATTTGGCTGCCGCATCTACCCATTCAGCATCGGCTCGACCTTTGCGGGCGAAGTCTCCGTTACCGCGCGCATGGACTGCCCGGCCGCCTGCCGGAACGAAGGCCTACCCTTGTCAGAAAAGCGCGCCGAACTCAAGCGCTTCGCCGTTCCCCTGGCCAAACACACCCACACCTTTGACAGCCATGACCTTCAGGGGCTTAGCCAAGACGGCGCCGAGGCCGCCGCCGACGGCGCGATCCACATTGTCCGCAACACCGAACGCTCCATCCCTCTCACCGCCGTACTGCTCTCCGCCTACGCCGACCGACTACACCAATTGGGCTCAGCCTTCATCAATGATGCGAACACGTTCGCCACCGTCGCCCCCTCCCTCATTGACCGGCTGGCAACCACCGCCGTCAATCACACCTACCGTCCCGTAGGCCCCGTTTCCCGCGCCGTCTTCCGTCAGTGGCTTGCGACCTGCCTGCGGCGAGACGAGGAAGTCATCGGCAAACCCGGCACAACCCGCATCGCCCGGACAGTGGAACTGACGCGGATGCTCGTCAATCGCGGCAACCCATCCCGCTTGGGCGCCGAACATCCCGACCTCACACTCGACCGCGCCAAACTCTTCGAAAAGAACCGAACACCCCAACCAATTCCCGCCGTTCCAACCTCCAACGAAATGGACGTGTGGGAACCCCTCCGCCGCTGCCTCGTCGGACGACTCGAAACCCGCCAATTCTTCGGCCCCTTTCTTTACGGACGACCGCTCCTGGAAGGGCTGCGCGCCCTCGCCCTCTTCTATCCGCCGGTCCTGGCCGCCGCGCGACTGCACGCCACCGCCGAAACCGGCACACCCCAAATCCGACCGGCGGACGTGGAATACGCCGTCGGAACTGTTGATCACAGCTTCGGACGCGCCGGACGTCTACAATCCAACCTCCTGCGCTCCACCGAAATCTTCTTCGGCGGCCTCCGCCACGCCTCCCTCCTCGCCTCCCTCCGCTGGCGCTAGCCGCCCTTTACCCAGTACAGGGCGCGGCCCCCCGCGCCCGTTCAGACCACGACGATGAATGGCACTTTTTCCCCTCCGCTGGGTCTTATAAAATTAGATGAAAATGTACATCGTTATTGTCAACTAAAATTTCAGGGGTTTGACTTATGGAAACGGCAACTCGGATACTGTTTGTTGGCACGACGATGGCGCTTGGTTTGGCATCGTGCACAAAACAAGATTCCGCGGATTCGACAGAAGCCGTATCCCCCGAACAGGCCGTGGAAGCCTGTGAAGCAGAATTGGAATTGGAAGGACAGACAATCCCGCCCGGCGCCACGGTTCGAGCAGTACTGCACCTCAGCCTTCCCCCCGGATGGCACACCTACGCCGATCCGCCGGGGGACTCGGGCATGCCGCCGTCGCTCCGTCTGCGAACGGAATCGGGAAAGGACCTGGACATTGGCGACTTTGTTTTTCCTTCCCCCAAGAGATTCAAAGACAGCGCCGGCGTTACGTACGGGTATGAAGACACGGTCGAACTTCCGTTTGAATTCACGGCCCCCGAGACGCCTGAAAAAAACTCCCTTGCCCTGAAAGGCACTGTTCATTGGCTAATTTGCCGCAATATCTGTCTACCCGTCAAATCGACGGTGGAAGGGCGGCTTGACATAGAAACCCCGTCCGACCGGACTGAAAACACCGGTGCGGAGTCCGCAAATTGAACCAAACCAAACAAGAGGCAAGACCATGAAACGACGTATCATTCTCACCCTGTTTCTCTCTCTCGCATTCGCGGCGGCAAGTCAGGCCGCGGATCCCACCATCGGCGAGCCTGCCCCGGACTTCAAGGCCGAGGACATCAAAGGCGCCGAAATTGAACTCAAGGACTACCGCGGCAAGCCAGTGGTACTGGAATGGACCAACTTCGACTGCCCGTTCGTCCGCAAACATTACGACTCAAAAAATATGCAGAAGCTGCAAAAAGAGTTCACCGAGCGCGGCGTGGCGTGGATCACCATCTGCTCATCCGCCCCCGGAAAACAGGGCAACTATCCCGCGGACAAATGGCCCGACATGATGGACAAGCGCGAGGCAAGCCCCACCAGCCTCATTCTCGATGAGGACGGCACCATCGGCAAGCTCTACGGTGCCAAGACCACACCGCACATGTTCGTCAGCGCGGCGGATGGTACCCTCGTCTACAACGGCGCCATCGACGACAAGCCCAGTTGGGATCCAAAAACCTTGGACGAGGCGGAAAACTACGTCCAAGACGCTCTGAAAGCCGTACTCGACGACAAAAAGCCCGAAACGACCAAGACCAAACCCTACGGATGCTCCGTCAAATACTGACGACACCATCCCC
>JBMCIU010000054.1:0-8529 GCA_048616755.1 Verrucomicrobiota bacterium | reverse complement strand
GCTTGGCCCCGAGGATGCCGAGGACGCCGAAGATGCCGAAGATGACTATGAAGACAAGGGTAGGCTTCCCTGGGATGAATCGGAGGTTGAGAACGGTGACGAGACACTACCTCCGTTGATCGAGGTATGGCAAAAACTTCTTAATCCTTACTTCCCTGAATGGCGAAGGAACCTTCCCTTCATATCACCGCAATTCCGTGCGGGCACCTACGTGCTGAAGGTGAGTGTTGGTAAGGCCTGGCGTCGGTTTGCCGTTCAGGGCGCCGTTGATCTGGAATGCTTCGCCGGCAGCATTCTGAATGCCTTCGAGTTTGATTCCGATCATCTTTACATGTTCACCTACAATACAAAACTCGGTATTGCCTGCTCCGTGCATCACACTTTCATGCAGGAACCACCCTATGTTGACGAAGTGCGCATCGGCGACATGGAACTCGAAGAGGGGGACAAGTTTGATTTCATTTTTGATTTTGGGGACTACTGGCGCTTCAATATTAAAGTAGAACGCATCACCGAAGCAGAGCCCCCTGCCGACAGGAAACCACTGCTTATCGACGCGAAGGGGGCGGCGCCCGATCAATACAATGGCGCATGACGGGGATAGAACGCGGGGCGTGTCGCTCGATGATTTTCTGTCGCGCTTGGCGTCGGGGAAGCATGTTACTTGCGGGGATTGACCGTGGCACTGGCTTTCCAGCCGGTGGGGGGGGGAGGTCGGTGGACCTGGGAGGCAAGGTGCATGGAGCCGAAGGAATCGCATGCAAAAGGGACCACCGGATTCCGCCCCTCGCCGGACGGAATTTCACAGCTCCGCCTGGAAGGCAGAGTCACGAGGGGCGGCTTTCCATCCGGTGGTATTGGGGCCGATCGTGGCACTGGCTTTCCAGCCGGTGGGGGGGGATGTCAAGGGTACGTGGCTACAGGCAGGGATGCCTGTAGTACTTGTTTATGGTGGAAAGTTTGGGGGTGGCGGGTATGGTATGGGGGTACTGGTTTTGGTTCTTTTGGATGCAGCATATAGGATGGTTCATGAAGCTTTCGACGCTAGTTGGTCAACGATTGAAGGAAACGCCGCGGGATGCTCAGACGGCGAGCCACACGTTTCTGATTCGGGGCGGGTATGTGCGTCCGGTTTCGGCGGGGATTTATTCTCTGTTGCCGCTGGCGAAGCGGATCACGGCGAAGATTGAGGGGATTGTTCGCGAGGAGATGGACGGGGTCGGCGGTCAGGAGGTCCTGATGCCGGTAGTGTTGCCGCAGGAGTTGTGGGACGAGAGCGGGCGTTCGGCGTCGGTGGGGCCGGAGCTGGTGCGTTTTCAGAACCGCAATGAAACGCCGATGGTGCTGGGAATGACGCACGAGGAGGCGGTGGTTCATTTGATCAGGACGGAGGTGAATTCCTACAAGCAGCTGCCGGTGATGGTGTATCAGATTCAGACGAAGTACCGTGATGAGGCGCGTCCGCGGGCGGGGTTGATTCGGGTGCGCGAGTTTACGATGAAGGATGCGTATTCGTTTCATTGTTCGCAGGAGGATTTGGCGGAGTACTACCGGCGGGTGCACGATGCGTACGAGCGTATTTTCCGGCGCGTGGGGATGCGGGATGTGCTGTCGATTCAGTCGGACACGGGGATGATGGGGGGCGCGATGGCGCATGAGTTCATGGCGGTGGCGGAGTGCGGCGAGGACGTGTTGTTCACGTCGCCGGACGGCTCGTATCGGGCCAATCGCGAGGTGGCTTCGGCCGCGCTCGAGTATGATGCGGGCGATCCGCTGCCGTTGGAGGAGGTGCATACGCCGGGGACGAAAACGATCCAGGAGCTTGCGGATTTTCTGGGGGTGGCACCCGCGCGGACCTGCAAGGTGGTGTTTTACGAGGACGGGGAGGGCGGGGTGATCGTCGCGGCGCTGCGCGGCGACTTGGACGTGAACGAGTCGAAGTTGCGCAAGGTGCTGCAGACGGCGGAATTCGCGCCGGCGACGGACGAGCGGATTCGAGCGATCGGCGCCGAACCAGGATACGCCAGCTTGATGGATCTGGACGGGGAAAACTGCCGCGTCGTGGTCGATCCATCCGTCGCGAAGTCCGCAAATTTGGTGGTGGGCGCCAACAAGCCGGATTATCATGTGAAGAACTTTAATGTCGGCCGAGACGCCACGTGCGGGGAGGCTGCCGTGATTGCGGACATCGCAACCGCTCGCGAGGGGGACCCCTGTCCGCTGACCGGGGAACCGCTGCAGATGAAGCGGGGGATCGAAATCGGTAATATTTTCCAGCTCGGCACGAAGTATACCGAGGCTATGGGATGCAATTATTTGGATGAAAACGGCAAGGCGCATCCGATGATTATGGGCTGTTACGGCATCGGGGTCGGGCGGACGATGGCGTCGGTGATCGAACAGTCTCATGACGAATACGGGCCGATTTGGCCGATGAGTATCGCGCCCTACCAGGTGCATATCTGCGCGTTGAACGCCAAAAAGCCGGAGGTTGCGGAGTCCGCGGACCGGCTTTATCGCGAATTGACCGATGCGGGGATCGAGGTGCTCTACGACGATCGCGGCGAAAAGGCGGGGTTCATGTTTAGCGATGCGGATTTGATCGGGGTGCCCCTGCGCTTGGTTGTTTCCCCGAAGACGGTTGCCGCCGAAAAGGTGGAGTTCAAAACTCGCGACGGCGACGAGAAGGCCATGCTCCCGACGGCGGAGGTGGTGCCCGAAATGCGCCGCCGTATCGACGAGGCGCTGAATCGTAAAGCAGAATAGGCGTCCGGCCTGTTCATATAGCCGAACAAGGAGTTGCTGATTATGCGCATAGCCAGGTTCAGAATACAGGACGAGGACCGGATTGCTTTCGGTGTGGCCGACGGATCGAACTGGTGCGAACTCCGCAGTTTGTTTGATGTGAATTCGGGTACCGGGGACCGTTTTTCGGGTGAGGAGGTGCAGTTGTTGGCGCCGGTGGCGCCGCCGAATGTGATTGCCATCGGCCTGAATTATCGGGAACATGCCGAAGAAACTGGCTCGGCTATCCCGGAACGTCCGGTGGTTTTTCTCAAGGCGACAAGCGCGGTGATCGGTCCGGGGACGCCGATTCGATTGCCCGCTCTGGCGCCGTCCAATGTTGATATCGAAGCGGAGTTGGCGATTGTGATCGGCAAGACGGCGCGCAACATCGACGAGGAGGAGGTGGACGAGTATGTGCTTGGCTACACCTGCGGCAATGATGTGTCCGCCCGCGACTGCCAGCTGGAGTTGGACGTGCAGTGGGCGCGGGGCAAGAGCTTTGACACGTTTTGTCCGCTCGGACCTTGGATTGAGACGGAACTGGATCCTGACAACCTCGGCATCCGCTCCACGATTGACGGCACGACTCTGCAGAAATCGCGAACCTCGGACATGATTTTTCCGTGCAGGCAACTGGTGAGTTTTCTGAGTCGCTGCATGACGTTGTTGCCAGGCACGGTGATTCTCAGCGGGACGCCGCCGGGGGTCGGAATGGCGCGACATCCCCCGGTGTATTTGGAGGAAGGCAACGAGGTTGCCGTCGCGATCGAGGGTGTTGGCACGCTTGTAAATCCGGTCGAAAGCTAGAATTTGTCCAAGTCGCATAGGAGAGCAATTTCATGGATTCGGTTTATCTGGGCGTTGATGTTGGCGGGACGAACATTTTGGCGGCTGTGGTTGACGATGCCGGGACAGTTTTGGGCAGCGGCAAGGGGGATGTTAAAGTGGGGGAGGGGGTCGAAGAAGTGGCCAATCAAATGGTTGCATTGTCGGAAAAGGCGATGCGGAAGTCGGGGGTGGATTGGGCGTCGATTTCGGCGCTGGGGATTGCCGTGCCTTCGGCCATCGATCCGGAGAGCGGGTTGCTGCTGCACGCGCCGAATCTTGGCTGGCAAAATGTTCAAGCGCGCGAGATTATCGAGCAGCGTTTTGGCCGAGCGGTTGTTTTGGAGAACGATGTCAATTGCGGTGTTTGGGGTGAGTATGCCGCGGGCGCGGGGCGCGGGTTTTCGAATGTGGCCGGTTTTTTTGTCGGCACCGGGCTTGGCGGCGGCTTGATCCTGAATGGCGGGCTGCATCTGGGCACGCACGGCATGGCGGCGGAGTTTGGGCACGAGGTGGTCCGCTACAAGGGACGAAAATGCGGCTGCGGCAAACGCGGCTGTTTGGAGGCGTACTGCAGCAAAACCGCCTTCTGCCGGCAATTCGAGAAGCAGATCAACCGCAAAGGCAAGAAAAGCGTGCTCAGCCGGGAGATGAAATCCTTTGACCGCATCAAAAGCTCGACGCTGAAGAAGGCGTATGATTCCGGCGACGCGGTCACTCGCAAGGTGGTCCACAAGGGGATGAAGATGCTGGGCGTGGCTTCGGCCAACTTGGTTGCGGCCGTCGGGCCGCAGTGCATTGTCTACGGCGGCGGCGTCATGGAGTCCATGGGCGAAGAATTGCTGCCGATCATTGTCGGCAGCGCGCACGAGCACTTGTTCGGGCTGCAGCCGGAGGATGTCGAGCTGCGTCTGTCAGCTCTGGGTGACGACTCCGTGCCTGTCGGGGCGGCATTGCTGGCCCGCGACCGGCGAAAGGCGGAGGATCATGAGTAAAACGGCCGAAGACAATGCCATTCGCGGGCCGCTGGGGGTTATTGACGTTGGCGCGCACACGATCCGGCTTCAGATTGCCCAAGTGCTGCCGGAGGGCGGTGTGCAGATCCTGGAGGACTTGGCACAGCCGATCGCGCTTGGACGAGACGTGTTTACGCGGGGACGCATTCCCGGTGCGAAGATCAGCCGGGCGGGGCGGATTCTAACCGACTTTGCCGAGAAATTGGCCGAGTACCAAGTGGAGAACTACAAGGCTGTGGCCACCAGCGCGGTGCGCGAGGCGGCCAATCGCGACCTGTTCGTTAGCCGCATCCGGAACATCAGCGGTATCTCGCTGGAAATCCTCGAGGACATGCAGGAGATCCGGCTGATGTATTTGGCGGTTCGCGGTGCGGTGCGACACGCTCTGGATCTGCGCAAGCACCAAGTTTTGCTGTGCAACATTGGCACTGGTTCCAGCCAAGTGGCCTTCCTGGATAGCGGGCGGCTGACATCCGGGGAGAGTATTCGACTCGGAACCCTGCGCGTCATGGAAGAACTGGGCGGTACGGCGGCCGGCCCCGAACACGTGCGCGAAATCGTCGATCCGTTTGTTTCGATCATCATCAACTGGGTGGGGCGGATCACGGTGCCCACGCGGTCGGACAGTTTCGTCGCGCTGGGGTCGAGCGTCCGCGCCATCGCCTGCATCGGCAGCGGCGCCCCGAACAACCAGGAAATCGTATACTTGTCGCGAGATGATTTTCGCGGCGTTACTGCGCAGATCGATGAGCTGTCGCCCGATGAGGCGGCTCGGAAGTGGCGCTTGTCGGACACCGATGCGGCCAGTCTGCAGCCGTGCGCCGCCATGCTCGAACACATGTTCGAGATCACCGAGGCGGACCGTCTGCTAGTGCCGATGACCAATACGCGGGAGGCATTGATTCACGACATCATCCGCGAGCGGCGAGGCGAATCGGATCCGTTCGTGCCCGAGATCATCTCGTGCGCGGAGACTCTCGGCGAAAAATTTCACTACGATTCCGCTCATGCTCGTTGTGTGGCTGACAACGCGCTGGCGCTATTCGACAAACTGCGGGATTTGCACCATCTTGGCGGTCGTGCCCGGGTATTGCTTGAGGTAGCGGCCGTGCTGCATGAAATCGGTCTGTTCATCAGCAACGAAGCGCACCACAAGCATTCCCGCTACTTGGTGATGAACAGCCATTTGCCCGGCTTGTCGACCGGTGAACTAATGCTGGTTGCCGTCATTTGCCGCTACCATCGCAAGGCTTCGCCTCGTCCGCAGCATCGCGAATACATGTCGCTGTCTCCGGACAACCGTCTGTTGGTCTACAAGCTCGCCGCCATTCTTCGGGTTGCCGACGCCCTGGACCGCTCCCATGCCGGCACCCGTCCGCAACTGCGCTTGACGCTGGCGGAGGACCGGCTGCTCATTCGCGCCCGCGTTACCCGCGAACTGTCGCTGGAACGGTGGGGGCTGAACCGAAAATCCGACATGTTCGAGGAAGTCTTTGGCTTGAACGTTACACTTACGGGGGGATTATGAGCCAACGCGGACCCGAATTCTTTTTGAATCGCGAACTCAGCTGGCTGGATTTTAACAGCCGAGTCCTTGACGAGGCGGGAGACCAGCGCAATCCTTTGCTGGAACGCCTCAAGTTCGTCGCTATCTTCAGCAGCAACTTGGACGAATTCTTTATGGTGCGAGTCGCCGGCCTGCGCCAGCAGCTCGAGGCCGGAAGCGCGACCGCCGACCCCGCCGGAATGAGCCCGCGCCAGCAACTCGACGCCGCCCAAAGACGAGTGCGGACGCTGATCCGTCGTCAATACCGCTACCTGCTTGACGATATTCTGCCCCACCTGGCCGAGCACGGCATCCGACTGTTCGCCCTCGACGAGCTGGACGCGCACCAAAACAACGCCCTTGGGCGCTATTTTGAACATCAGATACTGCCGGTGCTGACGCCGGTGGCGGTGGGGCCCAGTCACCCATTCCCAGTCTTGGCGAATGGTTCGCTGGAGATCGTGGTGCGTCTGCGCAAGCCCTCGACCGGGGAAATCAGCCGCGCATTTGTGGAGGTTCCCAATGTGCTGCCGCGTTTTGTCGACTTGGAGGTCGGCGCCAATGAAGAAGGACAACGCAGCGTGCTTTTGCTGGAGGACTTGATCATTGCCCACATCCAACGCCTGTTCGAAGGTTGCGAAGTTTTGGAGGCCGTCCCCTTTCGCGTCACGCGCGACATGGATTTCAGCATTAACGAAGAAGAGGCTTCGGATCTGCTTGCCCACTTGGAAAAGCAGCTGCGCCGGCGTCTGCGCCGCGCGCCGGTGCGCCTGGAGATTCGCCGCGGTGCCGGGCGCGTTTTGGTCGATTGGCTGCGCGAATGCTTGGACTTGGAGCGCGGCGCGGTGTATCGCGTGCCGACGATGTTGGATTTGACCGCATGTTTTGACCTGTGCGACAACGAGCACCATCCCGAGCTTTTGGAAGTTCCCTGGCCGCCGGTGCCGTCGCCATTGTTTCCCGCTCGGGAATCCATGTTTTCAATCATCAACCGTTTGAGTTGCGCGCCGTTGTTTGTCCCCTACGAGAGCTTTGATCCGGTGGTTCGCTTCATCAACGAAGCCGCCGACGATCCGGACGTGCTGGCGATCAAGCAGACATTGTATCGGGTGAGCGGAGATTCGCCCGTTGTGCGCTCCTTGCAGCGGGCGGCGGAAAACGGCAAGCAGGTCACCGCCGTGGTTGAGCTGAAAGCGCGCTTTGACGAGGAGCGCAACATTGCGTGGGCTCGGCGTCTCGAGGAGTCCGGCGCCCACGTCATCTACGGTATCCTGGGGCTCAAGGTACATTCCAAGGCTTTGTTGGTCGTTCGGCGAGAAGAGGGGCTGATTCGGCGATACGTTCATTTGGCGACAGGCAACTACAACGACAAAACCGCCAAGCTGTACACGGATACCGGGCTGTTTACCAACGACGAGCATGTTTGCACAGATGTAGCCGCCATGTTTAATGTGATGACCGGCTGTTCGAGTCCGCCGCACTGGCGGAGGTTGTCGGTGGCCCCCTTCGATCTTCGCCGGCGCTTTTTGGAGCTGATCGACCGCGAGGCGCGTCTCAGTACTCCCCATGCTCCCGGCTACATCCTGGCGAAGATGAATTCGCTGGTCGATCCCGAAATCATCGAACACCTCTACGACGCCGCGGATGCGGGCGTGAGCATCGACCTGATCGTGCGCGGCACCTGCTGCCTCCGTCCCGGCTTGGACAAGCACGACAATATTCGCGTGCTCAGCATTGTCGACCGATTCCTGGAACACTCGCGCGTCTTTCGCTTCTACAACGGCGGCGATCCGGAATACTTCCTGGCCAGTGCCGACTGGATGCCGCGCAACCTCGATCGGCGCATTGAAACCCTTTTCCCGGTCGAGGACGTCGAGACCCGCAGGCTCATCGATACCATGCTCGAATTCCAGCTCGAAGACAAGGCCAAAGGCAGGAGGCTGACCAGTGAGGGACAGTACACCCGATGCTTTCGCCGTTCCTACGCCACCCGCAGCCAGCGTCGTACCTACGACATGTTCGTTCAGCGACGCAGCGATGCCGAATCCCGCTCCCATTCCAGCGAACTGCAAGTCTTCCGCGCTCCTGACGAGGAGACACCTTGATTATTCGGGAAGCGTAGACTCAGAAGTCTTGATGTCCAGGAAGATTCGGAACTCTTGATCTCGCGGAAGACTAGGTGGTACCGAATTGCCTTCGGTTCGGAGAGACCCCACGGGGGTTCCCTTCGGGTCTGCCTTCGGCGGTGACCCGTTGGAGCGCATGAATGTCGGCAGCCGGGTGTTTGCCGTTCATGCTACTGCACGCCCCCAACGGGGTTCCCTTCGGGTCTGCCTTCGGCGGTGTCCCCGTTGG
>JBMCIU010000053.1:0-8597 GCA_048616755.1 Verrucomicrobiota bacterium | reverse complement strand
TCAGCGCAGGGTTTGCAGGGGACTTTCCGGGGAACGTCCGAGCAACTTATTGGCCGTCAGTCGAATCCTCTCGTAGCTGAAGTATAGCGTGGGGACGACCCCCAGGGTAAGCACTGTGGCGACAAGGAGCCCAAAAATCACGGCCACAGCCATAGACTGCCACCACTGGGACGAGCTGGTGTTATACTGATAGGTCATGGCGGTAAAGTCCCAGTTCAGTTTGAGGGCCATGGGCAAGATCCCTAAGATGGTGGTGATGGCGGTAAGCAGAACGGGCCGAAAACGGATCATGCTGGCGGTCACAACAGCCTCGCGAACGCTCGCTCCTCTCGCTTCCTGGTTGCGGATGGCGTCCAGTAGAACAATCGCGTTGTTGACCACCACGCCGGCCAGAGAAATTAAGCCGATGCCGGTCATGATGATCCCGAACGGCATGCCGGTGACCAGCAGGCCAAAGAGCACACCCATCACCGAAAGAATCACCGACGCCATTACGATGCCGGTGCATACCAGAGAGTTGAACTGCAAAACCATGACGCCGGTAATAACAAAAAGCGCAACCAAAAAAGCTTTCCCCAAAAACTCCTGCGCCTTCTTTTGCTCTTCGGCCGCGCCGCCGAACTCGTAATCAATGCCGGGCGGAAAATTGAACTGTCTTGCGCGGCGCTGGAATTCTTCCCGAATATCGGCATCATTGCGGATGCCGGTCTGCACGTCGGAGGTGGCTTCGACCATGCGCCGCGCATCGAGGCGGTGAACGGTCACCGGCCCAGGCACCAGGGTGGCGTTGGCCACTGAGGTCAGAGGGATGGACTTGCCCGAGAGATTGGGAATGGTCAGGTTGCGCAGCTGGTCGCTGTTGAGGCGATAGGATTCCGGCATGCGCAGTACGATATCCTGCTCGTCGTCGCCGTGCCCGAACGTTCCGGTCGGCAATCCGCCAACGGCAATCTGGATGAACGAGCTGATTGTACTTTCTTCGAGGCCAACGGTGGCGGCGCGGGCCGCGTCGATTTTCCATTCCAGGGTGGGTTGGGCGTTGGATGCGTTGTCGCTGGGCTTGACCGTGCCTGGCGTGCCGGCCATAATCTCCTTCATGGCCTCGACGACCTGGGACATCTTTCCGAGGTCCTCGCCGAAGAGGGTGATGGATACGGGGGCGCCGGTCGGCGGTCCCTCCTGGGGGCGGACCACTTCGAATTCAGCCCCGTAAAGCGGAAAGGTGACACGGTTGCCGTCGGCGTCGAGCCCCTCGAGCCGGTTGCGCATTTCCTCCAGGGTTTGCGGAGTGGGTTGGGTTCGGTATTCGCGATCGACGAAATCAATTTGCATACTGATTGGGCCGGTTGACTGCTCGCCGAATCCCGAGGATGCGTCGAGCCCTGCCAAGGTTACTGTAACGGTGGCGAATTCGACGTTCTGCACGGGCGAATCGTATCCGCTGCCGGGAGCGCCGAGCATACGGTCCTCGACGAGTCTGGACAAGCGGTCCGATTCGTTAATGGAGATTCCCTCGGGGGGTTCGATACTGCAGCTGACCTGGTCCGGATCGACACGGGGAAAGAACTCGGTTCCGGTGCCGAACATCATGTAGGCGGCGACCACAAAGGCCAACAAGGCGAAGGCGGTCGCCAAGGTCCAAAAACAGCGGTCCAGCATAAAATCCAATATTTTGCGATACTGGCGCACCAACCAGTAGGTGGGCGCCTGGCTCTCGGGATCCACGGCCCTGTTTGCACCCGGCTTGAGACGCATGAACAGCGCCGCCAGCGTCGGGTTGATTACCAGGGCCACAAACAGTGAGCAGAGCAGGACCACGATCACGGTGCGCGGCAGGAACGCCATGAACTTGCCCACCATCCCCGGCCAGAACATCAGCGGCATAAACGCGCCCACAGTTGTTGAGGTCGAGGTAATAACCGGCCACGCCACCTCCGAGGTGCCCACCAACGCCGCCTCCCAGCGGGGCGTGCCCAGCGAATGATGGCGATAAATGTTCTCAATGATGACGATCGCGTTGTCGACGAGCATTCCGAGCGCGAGAATTAGCGAAAACAGCACCATGGTGTTCAACGTCTGATCCGTCAACCGAAGCACCAGCATGGACATCAACATGGAAAACGGAATCGCCGAGGCGACCAGCAGCGCGTTGCGACCGCCCAAGCCGATGAAAATGACCACCAGCACCAGGATGAGCGACGTGCCAATGCCGTTCTCCAGATCAGAGACCATCTGCTCCACCATTTCAGACTGATCGAAGCCCTTCACGATTTTGACGTCCGCACGCTCCGGCTGCCCTTCGACCACTTGGGCTACATCCTCGCAAAGCTGCAAAACGTTGTAGCCCGAGCGCTTTTTAATCTGCAGGCTGACCGATTTGCGAGCTTCGCGATACCCGCCGGAAGGGCGTTTGCCGTCGTCCGCACGCAAATCGTAGAGGCGCGACTGGGATTCCACATCGTCAAACCCGTAGCGCGCCACAGCCACGTTGCGCACATAAATCGGCGTGCCGCGCTTGGTAAAACCGACCGGCAGATTCATGATTTCGCCCGGATCCTCGAACTCGCCCGGCACGCGTACCACGATCCGGTTCCGGTCGCTCATGGCCGCCCCGGCCGAAACGTTCCGATTGCTGCCGCGAAGAATGGTTTGAACCTGACTCAACGACAAATTGTAGAAGTGCAACCGCTCAGGATCCACTTCGATCACGATCTCCCGCTCCCGCCCGCCGTAGACATCGACATCCAGCACGCCACGCACCGACTGCAACCCATCCTCGAGATTCTCGGCCAGCTCATCCAATTCGGACACCGAGATATTCTCGGTTCCGAGCACGTGATAGATCAGTACCGGCATGGAGTCGACGGTAAACTCCTCGACCATCGGTTCTTCAGCCTCAGTCGAGATGTCCGGTTTGGCTTGGTCGACCGCGTCGCGGACGCGCCGCAGAGCCACTTCGGTAGCCACCTCCGGCTGAAATTCCAGGCTGACGACCGACACGCTGTCCATGCTCGAACTGCGCATTTCCTCCAGCCCCTCCAACGACTCCAACTCAGTTTCCAGTGGGATGGTCAACGACTTCTCGATGTCGCTGGGGCTGGCGCCATCCAGCACCGTGTTTACAATGACAAAGGGGAACTCCACGTCTGGAAAACTCTCGCGAGGAAGAGCAAAATAGCTGTACGTGCCCATCAGCAGCATGCCAACACAAAGTACAAGCACGGCCACATGGTGGCGTATGGCGAAGGCGGTCACGCTCACGGGGTTGCCTCCAAAGCCTCTGAGTCGGTTGATTCATCGGGCTTATATCCCTCGGGCAGCTCGTAGACGCCGCCGCCATCGCCCTCATCATCGACTTGGACCTTCCCGTCGGAGACCAGCACGCGCACCTCCTCGCCGTGGACAACCCCCTTGCCGCCGGAGACCACCAGGCGATCTCCCGAGGTTAACCCGTTGCGGACCAAGACTTGATCGGCTTGGATCGAGATCGGTTCGATGCTGCGAATAGCGGCGACATCTTTGCCCTCCTTCTCCTCGACAACCACCGCGCGCGGGCCCTCGTCGGTCACGCGAATGGCCCGAAGCGGGACCACAATGGCTTCTGGATAGACAAGAAACTGAATTTCAGCCAGGCCAAGCAAGCCCTCTCGCAACGCCTTTCCCGGGTTCTCAAAGCGCAATTCCACGCGAAATGTATTTGAGTCCTTGTCGGCCGCTTGGGCGATGCGGCGCACGGCGGCGGGCACGCGCACGCCGCGATGCTTTCCGCCGATCAGTTTGGGTAACCCCGGCACGGCAAAAAACGCCTCGACATCCTGCACCCCTCCCGGCATCGCCAAGCGGATATAGTCGCGCACAGCATCATTGTCAATCTCGAGAAAGGGCACGTATCGGTCCGGCACATCGACCTGCACGCGACAGTGCGTCCGGTCGTAGATGCGTCCCAGCGGCTCGCCCGGCGCGACCACGCTGCCGGATTCAACCAAGTGCGCATCCAGTCGACCGGCAAACGGCGCCCGCACCACCGCTTTGTCCAGCGAGACCTCAAGCACATCCAACTGCCGCTCGACGCGGCGCAGAGCGACCTCTGCCTGTTCGAAGCGGTTTTCGGCCTGGTCCAAGTCCGTATCGCTGGCGATATCGTCCTTGGCCAGTTCGCGAATTCGTTCGAGTTCACGTTCGGCAAACCGGCGTTCGACCGTTGCGGCCTCGCGCGCCGCTTGCTGTTCCCTCCTTTGCGCCCGCAAATCGTCAACGTCAAGGCGCAGAATTTTCTGCCCCTCGTCAACGCGTTCGCCCTCACCCGCCAGCCATTCCACCACCCGTGCTTGGATTTCGGCACTAACGACAACCGAGCGGTCCGCTTCAACTCGCGCGGGCAATGTCAATCGTTCTCGATAGTTCCTCGGCTTGATCTCAAGCACCTCCACATTGCGCAGTTCGCTCGGCGCCGTTTCCGGAGCAGGAGGTTCCTTGCTCACAACCAAAACGATCAACACCACCGCCGACGCAACAAGAAGAACGGTGCCGGTCCACAATAGAACCGGCAACAACCAACGGCGAAACCGACCGCCGCCGGCTTTCTCTTTGCCAGACTTTGATTTTTTCTGTTCGTCCGTCATACTGTGCCTTTCGCGGAATTCGCAATCAATCCGCCGCTGTCAGCCCCAATCACCCGGACGGAGCCTGAATAAATTTTTGCGAACTCCGCGTTTAATACAGAGTACCGTCGCGTGCGAACCCTTACTATAAGCGCTCGGCGGAGTTTGACGATATAATGAATCCGCGACAACGCTACTTTTTCGAGATTGAAACGGATTCGGCAATACTAAAGCGCTCAAAATAATCTTCGCCGACACCGAAAACCAGGCCGCTGCCGAGAAACGAAATTCTCAGGGAATCGACATCATGAATGCTGTAATTTTTGACATGGACGGGGTTTTGACCGACTCCGAACCGGTCATTAACGAAGCCGCAATCCGCGGACTGCGCGAATACGGAATAGATCCGCAACCAAAAGATTTCGACCCGTTTGTCGGCATGGGCGAAGACCGCTATATAGGGGGAGTGGCCGAAACCTACGGGCTCCGCTACACACCCGACATGAAACGCCGGGTCTACCAAATATACTTAAAAATACTGCCGGACAGACCTGTCGGGTTTCCCGGCGTGCATAAATTGCTGGACACTCTTAACCAAGCGGGCCGGCTCATCGCCTTGGCCTCCAGCGCCGACCGAATCAAGGTCACGGCCAATCTGGAGGCCATCGATATCGAAACCGACCGGTTTGCCGCCTTGGTCACGGGCGAGGAAGTGGAACGCAAGAAGCCGGCGCCGGACATCTATTTGGAGGCATCCGGCCAACTCGGCGTCGCGCCGGATTGCTGCTGCGTCGTCGAGGACGCGGTCAGCGGTGTTCAGGCGGCCAAAGCCGCCGGCATGCGCTGCATTGCGGTGACCACAAGCTTCGCCAAGGACGAGTTGTTATCCGCCGGTGCGGACAGCGTTCGCCCCGCCTTGGCGGACATCCGGCTGTCCGATTTCGCGGGTGTTGCCGAACCGTCCGACGACGCCCTTCGCTGAATTTCATTGCGCGGCGATAAGCCGCTCGACCTGCGCCTTGAGTTGCTGCAAGTCCGGGCGATCCTCCGGTTCGCGACTGAGCATCTCGGCAATCAGCTCATCGAGTTCCTCGGAAAGCTCCGGGCGAATAAAACGCACGCGCGGAGCGCTTTCCGAAGCTTTGGTCCGCACAATGGCATCCACATCGCCGTGCGGAAAGGGATCCTCGCCGCATGCGGCATAGAACGCTGCAGCACCCAACGAATAGATCTCGCTGCGCACATCCGGCACAATGCCCTCAAAGAAGCTTTCCGGCGCCGCATAGATCGGACTCAGAACCGCCTCATCATCATTTTCCTTTCCCTCGCCGTCGGCAAATGAACGCACCAAACCAAAATCCACCAATTTGATGCGCCCGTCGACACCGATCATGATGTTCGAAGGTTTGATGTCCCCGTGCATCATATCCCGTTCGGCCAGATACGCCACCACCCGGCACAGCTCGCGAATCAGGACGATGACGTCAAACTCCGACATGGGGCCCTCGGTCGCTATATGGTCCTTCAACGACTTGCCATCCAAATACTCCATGACCAAGTAGTACAGCGTATTCGCCTGACCAAAATCGTGAAATTTGACAATCCCGGAGCAATCCAGCTTCGACAGTTCATAGGCTTCACGCAAAAGCATCTGCACCCCCTCCGGCGAGTTCACTTGCGTGACTGGCGCGTCGAACACCTTCAGGGCGACATCTTTGCGCAAAAGAGCGTCATAGGCCAGCAGAACCACGCTGAATCCGCCCGAGCCCAGCTGTCGCCGAATCTCGAATCGGTCGGCAAAGCGGGTTCCCGCCTGCAACTCCAAACGCGGCCGCGACGCCTGCCGCCGACGGTGAAAGGCAAAATGCACCTTGGCGGCCAATTCCGCTCTGCTAAACGGTTTAAGGATGTAGTCATCGGCACCGCGCTGAAGCGCCTCCAGGATCACGTCCTCATCCTCCACTCCGGACAGCATCAGGATGGGGATCGCAAACAAATCGGGATCGGAGCGAATTCGCTCGCACACCTCCATGCCGGACAGTCCCTCCATCTTAAGGTCCAGCAGCACCAAGTCAGCCCCGGAACGGGCCAGTTCGTCCAAAAGCGCCTTTCCGTCCGACAACATTGTGACTTGATGCCCCGCATGTTCGAGCATCCGCTCAACCACACGTCGAACATTCTGCTGGTCGTCCGCGCCCAAAATTCGCATTTGCGTGCATCCTCGAGTCATTCTCCCCTGTTATTTCAAATTCGCTCCACTGCCGCGAGGACTGTGGATGGTGGAACCGTTATATTAATCAAGAGCCAGCTGAAATCAACCAAAAATTCGCCGAATATGGCGGACGTACAGATTCTCGGTCACGTTGGCTGCGACGCTGTCGCGACACTCCGCCAAGGCCGTCCTATAGGATTCGCCCATCTCCGCGGCAATCTTGTAGGCCACATGCAACAATTGTCGAAGGTGCGGATTGAAGTCCGGGCAAGCGGGATCGTGCCGCAACGCGGCTGCGAACTCCGCACCTGACCAGGCGGCAACGGTCGTTGCGCTTGGCAGCTTGTCCGGATCAATGTCGATCACGGGCGCATACGGCGCGCACATTTCATCGAACCGGTCCAGCGCCTCGAGATACACACGTCGAGCCACATCAAGCCCGCTGCCTCCCGCAGCCGCCAACCCGATGACCTCCTCCAACCATGTCGTACCCGCCGTTTTCAGGTGCACGCCAGCGTCAAACTTGCGGAGGCAGTCGCCCATCGGCCCGTAAAGACTAAACTTATCACTGCCGGAATGTACGCTGAGTTTGAGATTCTCCGGCAAACAGAACGCACTGACCGCATACTCGACAATGCCCAAGTCCTCATCAAATTCGCGCGTAAAATCATCGACGCTGCCGACGTAATCGACACCTTTGTTGAAGCGACCGCTGAATTTGGGGGCAATCGTCTGTGCGGGGATGCCTTCGCGGGCGATCATCGCGAGGATCACCAACAGCTCTTCGGGAGTTTGCGGACGTTCGGTTTCGTCCATCGAGACTTCCGTGACGAAGGCATCGCGCCCCTTTGCCTCCTCAATTCGGCGATAGATACGCCCGGCCTCCTGAACCGCGCGCAGGTATTGGCCGGCAATTTGTCTCACCTTGGCCTCGGTCAAGCGAAGTGGGTGCTCAAGACTTGGGACGGTAATATTGCCGGACAGGGAGCTGTACTCATTGACAAAGGCTTCAATGTCGCCGGGAGCGGCGGGTTGCCCGGCTACGTCGGCCACATCCAGGGTAAAGAAATCACAGGCATCCAGAACCAGTTCGACGTTGTCCAAGCCGATGTGATCGGCGTCGACGTAATAATTGCCGTTCCACCCGCATTCGCGCACCGCCGCGTCGGCTTCCTCGCGAACCTCGGCAGGCAAGCTGCCCACGATCGTGTGCTCGCGGTGTGATTTATTCCACACGGGAACAATATCAATCCCGTCCTCGCGTGCAGTTTGCAGGGCTGCCAGCTGGGCTGCTCCCTCCATGCCAAACCGATCGCCAATGCCCATTGAATATTTTTCCAAAATTTTCATCACTTGTCTCCTGCTTCTTTTTGTTCAGGCATACCGGGGCGCAGATCATGAATCCTAATCTGCGGTCGAACGCTTCCGTTGTACCGATTCAACTGAGGTGTGAACACCATGTCCCACGGCGGTTGCGGCAACTCATCCGGCGGCGTGCCGAAATAGATAAAATTAATGCTCCGGCCAGATTCGTCCTTCAGGCTTCCGCGCGAATGGGAGCGGCCCGCGGGCAGAACGCGGTCGGGAACGACGCCCGAGCAGAAGAACAGAGGCTCGGGATTGCTGTGCCCGAACGGCTCGAACATCTCCATTTCCCCGAATACCCGTTCCTCCAGTTCCTCCAATTTCACGCGACCGCACACTTCCAGCGCAGGCGAGGTCGGCACGGCCCCCACAACTCGACGCACTGCTGCCTCGAAATCCCGCTGAAACAACGGTAAATT
>JBMCIU010000052.1:0-8827 GCA_048616755.1 Verrucomicrobiota bacterium | reverse complement strand
GCAGGTTGCCGAACAATGACCGAGGAAAAAACGGCGCAGCCAACCGAACAGGAACGGCAAGAAAACCGGCAACGCCAAGCCGAACGAAAGGCGCTGGCCAAACGAGCTGAAGACGCCGTCGAACAAACCGGATTCTCACTCGGACGCGAATACGCCAACGTCCTGCGAGACAAACATTGGCAACGCTGGCTCAAATACCTCAAAGGCGAAGGCAAAAAACCCAATTGGCCGCCGGAAGCAAAGGCCATCGCCGACATCAAAAACTGGACCGAGAAGATCGAAGCCGCCGAAACTTGGCCCAAACCGGGGACCTTCCTGATTCCCCGCGCCGACAAACCGCCGGTCATCGATGGAAAGATCGACGAGGGAGAATGGGAGAGCGCCTACGTTCATCAAGAAATCTATCCGTTCAACTCCACCGAGCAGGCGGGGCCGGAGACCACGTGGAGAATCATGTGGGACAAGCAAAACCTATACTTTGCCTTTGAATGCGTCGATGTCGACGTCGTGTCGCCCGAGCGCGAACGCGACGGCAATGTGTTCCAAGACGACTGTGTGGAGATGTTCATCCTGCCGAATCGCCGCTTCCGCACCTACTGGGAGCTGGTGATCGGCCCCGACGGCAGCATCTTCGACGCCATCCACTGCAAACAATTGGACAAACTTGGCGCGGCCGCTGATGTCGACGCGGATATGCAGGGGCTGCAAACCGCCCAGAGCGTCAACGGCACGTTGAATCAGCCCGATGACAAGGACCAAGGGTACACGGTCGAAGTTGCCGTCCCCTTCAGCGACCTGCCCGGCTACACCCGCAAACCACCAAAACCAGGCGATACCCTGCACTTGATGCTCGTCCGCTTGGACAAATCCAACGACGAATTCAAGACATACGCCTTCCGACCCCTCCAATTCTGGGGCCACAACATCTGGAATCACGCCACCATAAAATTGGTGCCAAAAGAGTAAAACAAGCGTCTCGCCTGTTCAAACCGGAACTTCCCGCATCCCGTTTGGCATTCGGCCGGCGGCACGAATCGGGGGCGGATGCCGCATTCCGTCCTCAATTGAGGTCGGTACCCGACGGTCGGCGATACGGTTCAAAGTGGCTAAAGCCGCCCCATTTCTCAATGAGCGGTACTTGGAGCAAATATGAGCATTGACAATCACCGGCACCGAACGGCGCCCGAGGTCCACCCCTTCCAAGACCGCCTTGGCAAGGCGGTTTGCGGCGGCGGCTTTCGAATGGACGACTATTGGGTGTGGGGATCCTCCGTCGCCAAGGGCGAGGACGGACGGTACCACATGTTCGCCTCGCGCTGGTCCAAGCGCTACCCGTTTTTCCAAGGCTACACCGCCGCCTCGGAAATTGTCCGGGCCACCGCCGACGCGCCCGCTGGGCCCTTCGCGTTCGAGGAAGTCGTTCTGGGACCGCGCGACAAGCAGTACTGGGACGGACGCATGGCGCACAATCCCTGCCTGTACTCCGGACCCGACGGCTGGTATCTGTTCTACTGCGGGGTAACCTACGAGGATGGCGGATCACCGGAGGAAATGTGGAAGCTGAACCGGGAGCCGGGCAAGAACGGTCGCATGCCGCCTTGGATGTTGGACATGCGCAGCGGCGTGGCGTTTGCCAAATCGCTGGCGGGGCCCTGGTGTCGGCCGGATGCGCCACTGGACTTGTCCGCTCTCTCGCGCAAATCCCACAACCGAACGGTCAACCTGACCGCCGTCCAAACGCCGAACGGGCAATGCAGAATCTATTTTCGCCTGACCGGCACCGGCCTGGTCACGGCGCTGGCGCCTCATCCGGCGGGCCCCTACCCCGCCGAGGACATGCGAATTGTCGCGGACCACGCCGTGCAGTCCTACACCGAAGATCCCTGCGCCTTCGTGGTCGACGACCACTACGAAATTCTGACCAAGGATTCCAGCGGCAACTTTACGGGCGAAGAGTTTGCGTTACTGCATTCGATTTCGGTCGACGGCGCAAGTTGGACTGCGGCGCCCCAGCCCAAGGCGTGCTCGCGCAAGGTGCTCTGGGACGACGATGTTGTCCGCGAGCAGGGCAACCTCGAGCGTCCCTTCGTGCTGGTCGAGGACGGGGTACCCGTATGCCTCTACGCCGCAACGTCGGACGGAGTCCATACCACCGAACACCCCGCACACTACAATGCCAAAAACACGTGGAACTTGGCCATCCCCCTGACGTAAGAGTACGAAATCGGCCAGTCGCTCATCCCAACAAACAAGAGTCTACGCCATGACACTCGGCGATTTCGCCCCCCTAACTCCCGACACCATACTCGATGCGGTGGAAACTGCGGCCTGCTTGGACTTGGCCAGCTATGCGCATCCACTGAACAGCTATATCAACCGTGTCTACGAACTGATGCAGAAAGACGGCACGCGGTTCATTGCCAAATTTTATCGCCCCGGACGCTGGTCACGCGCGGCGGTGGAGGAGGAACACCGCTTTGTCATCGCTTGCGCCGAGGCGGACATCCCAGCCGTCGCGCCAACAACACTGGCCGACGGACAAACGGTCGGGGAAACCGACACGGGAATCTTTTTCGCCGTCTTCCCGAAGCGGCGCGGACGGGAATGGGAAGCCATTGACGACGAAGCCTGGCAACGACTGGGCTCGCTGGTGGGGAGAATACACGCGGTGGGGGCCGAGGAAGACGCGAGCCACCGGCCCATCCTTCATCCGGCTCACTCCGCCGAAGAATGCCTGAACGAATTGCTCGCCGGCGGCATTGTCACCGACAAGCACCGGGACGAATTTGCGGACTTCGCAAAACAGGCAAGACAAAAACTCGCCCGCGCCTTCGAAAAAACCGACCCCGAAGATTACATCCGCCTGCACGGCGACTGTCATCAAGGCAACATCCTGCACCGCCCCGGCGAGGGACTGGTGGTCATTGACTTCGACGACATGGCAATGGGGCCGACGGTCCAAGACCTCTGGATGCTGCTGCCAGACACCGTAAAAAACTGCCGGAGGGAGATTAATCTAATCCTGGAAGGATACGAAATGTTCCGCGAGTTCGACGACGCTGAGCTGCGGCTCGTGGAGGCGCTCCGCCTCATGCGCATGCTGTACTTTCTGGCTTGGGTCGGACGGCAGCGAAACGACCCCGGCTTTGCCCGTCACTTCCCGGGCTGGGGCGAAGATGCGTTCTGGCGACGCGAACTGGCGGAATTGAGCCGCCAGCTGGCCGCTGTCGACGCCGGGTAACCCTGCCCAAAACTGAGTAAAGGGCGGCGCCCCCGACGCCCGGCGGATGACTGGGCGCGGAGGCCGCGCCCGGTACTGGTAGAGGGCGGCGCCCCGACGCCCGGCGGCTTGACTCGGAGCGCGGAGGCCGCGCCCGGTACTGGATTCTACATATCCGCGGTGATCTGGTCGTAGAAGGCGACGTAATCGTCCGGGGTATCCCCCTCGCGGAACTGAATAGCGGCCCGCGGATGCAGGTTCATCTTACCGGTTAGCTGGTAGGGAATGGAAGGTCCCCAGTCATACTGTTGGCGCAAGGGCATGATGGCGGTCTGAATCGCCTCCAGGATCGGACGCAGATCGAACTTTGGGTTACGCAGAAAGCCGAGCAGAATTTCCATGGGGCAGTTGCCGGCGCCGCGGCCCATGCCCATCATGGAGGCATCGACCCGGTTGGCGCCCAGGATAATGGCTTCGATGGTGTTCGCGAAGCCGAGCTGAAGATTGTTGTGGGCGTGAATGCCGACGTGTTTGCCGGTTCCCTCCACGGCCTTCATGTACTTGCGCACGAGAGCGTCAATCTGCTCGCGATAGAGATTGCCGAAGCTGTCGACGACCACGATGGCGCCTGCGGGGCTGTCGACGCCCACCGCGAGGGCTTGATCGATCTCCTGCTCGCCGGTGATTGAAATGGCCATGATATTCAACGTGGTTTCGTACCCCAGCGAATCGGCGTGGCGGATCATTTCGACGGCTTCGGAGACTTCGCGGACGTAGCAGGCGACGCGGATCGTGCTCAGAACGCTTTCGTCGGCGGGGACTAACTGATGTCGCCAGTCGCTTTTGCCGCCGGCGTCGGCCATAGCGGTGAGCTTCAGTCCGGTTTCCTCGAAGGAATGGCCTTTGAACACGCGGTTCAGATCGTTCTCGTCGCAGTGCCGCCATGGCCCGAAGCGGTCCTTGGGGAAGCGCTTGGGCGAGTTTTTGTAGCCCACCTCCATGTAGTCGATTCCGCTGGCCACGCAAGCGTTGTAGACAGTGCGGATCGTCTCGTCGTCAAAGTGCGAGTCATTGACCAGCCCGCCGTCGCGGAGCGTGCAGTCCAAGACCTTGAGTTCGGGGCGGTAGGTAATCCAAGGCGCTGTTTCCGTCATGATGCATTCTCTCCGATAAGGCGGTGCTATTCCTCAACGCGCAGGGCGTCCACCGGCTGCTTTTTAGCGGCCATACTCGCGGGTAAGATCGCGGCGATGATGGCCAAAGCGGCCCCGGTCAGGCAACTGACAACCATGGCTCGAAGCAATGAACCATAGGGAAGGTTAGTAATCACCATACTCCCGTAGTTTACAGCGGAGACGAGGATGGCCACTATGCAACCGCCCACCGTCCCCAGAAGAGCGCCGATTATCCCCTGGATGGAGGACTCGATGAAGTAGGTTTTGATGATGAACGAGTCTCGCGCTCCCAAGCACTTCAAGGTGCCGATCTCGCGAACCCGTTCGGCGACCGCCATGATCATCGAATTCAAAATGCCGACCAGACTGGTGAACAGCGACAGTCCGATGAGCAGGATCATCATCTCGTCGGTGCCGCCGCCGCTGAAAATGTCCACACCGGCCTCCTGAAGAAGGATGTTCAGTTCGTCGTTGTTCAGGGCGATCAGTGCTTGAGTAAGGCTCTCGGTGACCAGCATATAGGTCAAGAAGGAGATGGCAAGCACGACGCCGGCCATGGTAATGAGCCCGCGCAGCAGGCGGCGGCGCAACCCTGCCCAGCTCACACTGATGGCGATGCTCCAAGGGATGCGACCTTGTTCCGGTATTTTTTTTGTATCAGCACTCATTCTGGCGTTTCCTGTCGACGATTCGGAGAGTTTTGCGGCTCCGGAGGGCGATTATTGGTAGTTATTGAGTGGAGTACTATCAGGCGACGGTATCACCGTCGATATTGCCGATGGTTACATCCAGTTCGTCTTTGCCTGCCACGCGTTCGATTGCACCGTCTCGGATCCACACCACCATATCGGAGAAGGAGATCATCTTCATGTCGTGGGTTGCGGTAATGATAGTGATGCCCTGCTCCGCCTTCATTTCATTGAGCAAATTAATGATTTCCTCGCCGGTCTTGAGGTCAAGATTTCCGGTAGGCTCGTCGGCCAGGATAATGGTGGGTTCGTTGACGAGTGCGCGGGCAATTGCGATGCGCTGATTCTGACCGCCGGACACTTCGCTGGGGAGGTGATGGAGGCGGTGCCCGAGGCCGACCTTCTCGAGCACGCGCGCGGCATCGGTCTCGGCCTGTTCGGGGCTAACGCCGGAGAAGATGCGGGCGATGCGGACATTCTCCAGCGCGGTCATGGTGGGGATGAGGTTAAAGCTCTGAAAGATAAACCCGATGCGGTGACAGCGAAACCAAGCGAGCTGGCGCGAACTCAGACGGGCAAGATCATGCCCCTCGACGCTGACGGAGCCGCTGCTCGGCATGTCGAGCCCCCCGATCATGTTGAACAGGGTGGATTTGCCGGAACCGGAGGGCCCCATAATGGAGACGTAGTGACTGCGGGGGATTTCCAGCGTCACATCCGACAGAGCGTGGACCGTTTCCGCGCCCATCTCGTAGATTTTGCTGATGCCCTGGGTTGTAACAATATTCTCGGCCATAGCCTTGCAACTCCAAAGTGGAACCGATGTGCAATCAGTGTTCGCCGGCAATGCCGCCGATGTTGATATCCAGATCTTCGCGCTTTTCGAGGCGCTGCACCTGTCCGTCGCGAATCCACAGGATTCGGTCGGAAACGTCAAGCATCTTCATGTCATGCGTGGCGGAAATGATCGTGATGTTCCGCTCCTCCTTGAGTTTGCACAACAGCTCGATGATTTCATCGCCGGTATGCACGTCAAGGTTGGCGGTGGGCTCGTCGGCCAGAATGATAACGGGATCATTGGCGAGCGCGCGTGCGACGGCAATGCGCTGCTGCTGGCCGCCGGACATCTCGTATGGGCGATGAAAAATTCGGTCGCCCAGTCCGACCATTTTGAGGATTTCCGCCCCCTTGTCCCGCGCCTCGTCGCCGGCTGTGCCGGCAAACAGCATCGGCAGGGTGACGTTTTCAAGCGCTGTGAGCACGGGCAGGATATTGTAACTCTGGAAGATGTAGCCGATCTTGTGGCAACGAATCCAGGCCAGTTCATAGGAGTCCAGCTGCGCGACGTCGATCTCGTCGAGGAAAACCATTCCTTCCGTGGGGGCGTCGATGCCGCCGATCATATTGAATAGAGTGGACTTTCCCGAGCCGGACGGTCCCATGATCGACAGATATTCTCCGCGATAGATATCCAAAGAGACGCCGTCAAGCGCCTTGGTCAACGCTTCTCCGGAACCGTAGTAGCGCTTGACGTCTATGGCGCGAATGACAATGTCGCGAGTACTGTCTTCCTGGGGCTCAGCCATGATTGAAACTCTCTGTTGTGCGCCCGATCTGCACTGGCATATCGATGCAACCCCGATGGGGTAACGGCAAAAGCCGGACTATAATGTCCGTTACGCAGTTGTAAACCTGACTCCGAAAAGAGGAATTGAATTCATCCCTAAACTTATTAGGGCGGGCACAAACCAATCGCGCTCTGGCAGACCGTGCCCGATAGTTACTGGCTCTATAACGGCGCTGACCTGCCGTAGATTGGCGCAGTGACAATTTACATTGCGTTTTACGCCCAATCCATGGCGGTTTTCTGCAACCGGCAAACAATTCTCCTTTTGTAAATAAGGCCCTGCAGCGAGTTAGCCCGAGTGGCGACGTTTCGCAGAATGATTATGTTAAACCGCAGTTGTCAAAATTCTGCCATTTTTTTTCGAGTTTCACAGAAGTCGGCCCTCCGAAACGCCGGGTCGACACCCGCCGGCTGAAACTGAATTCCGAATCTTGAATGCTGAATGCTGAATCTTGAATCTTGAATTCTGAATTTTGAATCCTGAATTTTGAATTTTGAATCCTGAACACCGAACACTGAAATCAGTCTCCCAGGAGTGCCTAGATGATGAGCAGTACCGATAAAGCCATGAAATGGGACCGTGCTGTCGCGCCGTTTCACGAGCAAGCCGAACAGGTCGAGCGATCACGCCGCCGCCAAGTTGCCTTGTGGACGCGTGAGGTCCCCGACGCCTGGCCCATTTGCTGCTCGGGTGCACTTACCGCAGAGCAGGATGCCTTGCTGCCCGCTGCCGACTTCAAAGAAGCTTTCAATAATCCCGAGCGCATGTTGGCAAGCCAACTTCGCGGGGCTCTGGCCATGCTCAATGGTCACAGCGACGCGGTCCCCTCAATCCGCGTAAACTTCGGAACCGGTGTCGCCCTTGCGTGCGTGGGCTTGGAGCAAGCCGTGTACGAAGACAAGATGCCTTGGCTGCACGACCACTTGAGCAAGGAGCAGATCAGCAACATGACTCCGGACGACATTGTGCCGAGGGGAAGCTTTGAGTCGGGACTTGAGTACATGCGACATTTTCGCGATATTCTCGGCGACGATGTGGCGGTTTATTGCATGGACACGCAGGGTCCGTTCGATCTCGCGCACCTGATGCATGGCGACGAGCTGTTCTTGGCTCTGTATGACGATCCGCCGTTCGTTCATCACCTGATGGAACTGTGCCTGGAGTTGGGCAAGCGCATTCACCACTGGATGAAGGAGATTAACGGCGAAGCAGCGAACACGCTTCATCACAGCAATGCTGTCTATGCGGAGAATATGGGCATCCGCGTCTGCGAGGACACCACCGTGTTGATCAGCCCCGAAGCGATGGACGAATTCGCCCTGCCGTACACTCGGCGATTGGCCCAGGAATTCGGCGGCGCCTGGATTCACTATTGCGGTCGCAATGACCATCTTACACGCAAGATCTGCCAAATCCCCGAGGTGCGAGGAATTAATTTCGGGCATATCCCCGGCAAGGAACACGACCATCCGTTTGAAGAGGATATGGATCTGATTGCATCCAGCGGCAAGGTCTATTATGGAAATTGGCCCAAAAGGGCCGGCGAGGACGACCGCGCGTACCTTGAACGCTTACATCGCTACGCCGCCCAAGGCGCGCTACTGCCGATGGTGAACAATCGCGATTTTTCGTCAACGCACGCCCTGCTGGAATACTGGCGTTCATTGGGATAAGGATGCCGAAAGCGGGGCGCGGAGGTCGCGCCCGCTGGGTAGAGGGCGGCGCCCTCGACGGCTGAGAGCTGAGATTTGACAATAGGCGGGGGGACTCGGGCTAGACCCTGTCCAGAAAGGGTCCGGAACGGCCTTGGTCGGTGCGTCGAGCTCGCCAGAGTCGACGCACTCGATTCGTCCGCTGACCTTTCGTTCCGTGTAGCCGTTCACGGTTCACGGTTCCAGAAATCTGTGTCCATCCGTGTTTATCCGTGGTTTTCTTGATTTTATTTAACCACAGATGAACACGGATGAACACGGATAATTTTCATGGGAGGTGAACTGTGAACTGTGAACGGTTGCCGCTCCGTTTTGCGTGTCAATTTGGGCGAAAACGGCTGTCAATTTGTTCCGAATCGATCGGGTGCGCCGACGTTTCAAGCTCGGCGCACCGACTTCGACA
>JBMCIU010000051.1:0-8852 GCA_048616755.1 Verrucomicrobiota bacterium | reverse complement strand
GGGCAACTCTGTCGGGGGTTTTCGGTGACAGACCGCCACGCCGGCAAATGCGGGGAATTGATCCCGCCGCTACAACTGGGCGCCAGAGGCCGGAGTCCGCCGGTCTCCGGGTTTCCCTCTTGCAATTCGACTTTTTCGTGAAGCGGACTTATTTAACAAAGTACGGGATTGGCGTTGAGGGGGAACGGGGGGTATGGTATAGTGTTTTCCGTCGTCGGCAACAAACGTCAACTCAAGGAGCGCAATCATGATCAATGGTAACTCATCATCCTGTGCGGCACGATTCATTTCCGGCTTGGTCGGCTCGGCGTGGCTGTATACGCTGTTGTTCGCCGGGCCTGCGAACGGCGCAGACGCTGATGCGCCTTGGCGGGAGCAGGCCACAAAGGGGATCGGCAAAGGAGTCGAGTATTTGCTTGATCAACAGCGCGAGGACGGCGCTTTCGGCAAGCGCCCGCACCCCGGCATCACTGCCTTGTGCGCCTATGCGCTGCAAAATTCTCCTTCAGCGGAACGGGACGCGGTTCAGACGGCGATTGACAAGGCGCTTGAGAATCTGCGCGCCTTTGCCGGTGAGAACGGCGCCATCCAACCGGAACGGCATGGGGTGCCGGTCTACACGACCTCCGTCGCCCTGCTGGCGTTCGATGCCGTCGGACGAGAGAAGGACGAGGACATCATTCGCCGCGGACGCGATTTCCTGCTGAGCGCGCAGCGTCGCGAAGAGGGGCCCGAGGGGGAAACCCGGCTGAGCGGATTCGGCTACGATAAGGGGGCGCGCCCCGATATGAGCAACACCAAGTGGGCGATTGAGGCTCTGCACGCAACCCGCGAATACGCCGAGGAGCCTCTGGCTGAATCCGCGGACGCCGCAAACAAAGCGCGCGCCGCCTTCAAGGGCGCTGTCTCATTCATCGAACAGTGCCAAAACACCGACGAGGACAGCGAACATCGCGGACGGGTTTCCTATTTGCCCCAAACCAAGGACGCCGACGAAAAAAACCAACAATCCAGCCGCGGGGCGCGCAAACCTCCGCAAGCCAACTACGGCGCCATGACCTACGGCGCCATGAAAACGATGATTTATGCAGATCTCAGCCGCGACGATCCGCGCGTTCAGTCCGCTCTCCGCTGGATTCGGCGCCATTACACCTTCCAAGAAAATCCCGGACAGGGAATGAACAGCTACTATTACTATATACAGACCTGCGCCAAGGCTCTGGCGGCCTTGGAGGTCACGCAAATTGTCGAGGAAAGCGAAGATTGGCGAGCGGACTTGGTTAGCGCCCTGCTCGAACGCCAAAAGGAGGAGGGCAGCTGGATCAACGAGGTCGGACGCCACTGGGAAAGCGATCCCAACTTAGTTACGGCCTACAGTCTTATCGCTCTCGAACACGCCCTGCCGCCAATTCGCCAACAGCCATGACTTTGTCTCTCGACAAATCCTGCTTAAACCGGATATCCCGGGTGAGGCTCATTGCTTTCCACATCGGCGGCGCTAGGCCCCGGCGCCGGTCATGGCCGGGGAGGAGATTGGCATGAACTCCATGTTTCGTCTGGGACGCACGTATCGTCATTTTCGACGGTATCGGGAAGTGGCGGCTGTGTTGCTGCGGCATCAATTCGGCGACTTGGTGCGCGGGATGGGGCTGGACCGATACCTTCCGCGGCGCAAGCGGCGCGAGTCGTCGACGCCCGAGATGCAGTTGACGCGTTACGAGCGCGTGCGCATGGCGTTCGAGGAGCTGGGCCCCTCCTTCGTCAAGCTGGGGCAGTTTCTCAGCACCCGTCCGGATATTGTACCGGAACCGATGATCCGCGAATTCGTCAAGCTGCAGGATACGGTGAAGCCGTTCCCTGCCGAGCAAGTGCGCGAAATCATCGAACACGAGCTGGGCAAGAAAACCGAGACTCTGTTTTCCAGTTTTGAATGGGCTCCGCACGCGAGCGCGTCGATTGCGCAGGTACACCGGGCTGTTTCGCTGAGCGGACAGGAGCTTGCCGTCAAGGTTCAAAGACCCGGCATCCGAAGGCAGGTTGAGGTGGACATTGAGATTATGCGCAACCTAGCCGGTTTGCTTGAGAACCTGATCGAGGGCGCATCGCTGTTCGAGCCGGGGCGCATGGTCGACGAATTCGCTCGGGTGATCCGTCGGGAGATGGATTTTGCCACCGAAGCCGCCAACATGAACCGCTTCCGGCGTCAGTTCGAGGATGACAAACGGATACGGGTCCCCAAGGTCATCCGCAAGCTTACGACCACACGCGTGCTGACAATGGACTACATCCACGGCGTCAAGGTCGCCGAACCGGAGGACATGCGTGCGGCCAATTTGGACCCGGAGCTTTTGGCCCGGCGAGGCACGCAGCTGGTGCTTGAACAGATTTTTACGCATGGATTCTTTCATGCCGATCCGCATCCCGGCAACATGCTGGTCTGTCCGGGCAACGTAATCTGCTTTCTGGACTACGGCATGATGGGCGTCCTTTCCCATCGCCACCAGCACCAGTTGTCGCAGCTGATGCAGGGAGTGGTCGAGCAGGACGAGGAGCGCATCACCACCGCCGTCTTCCATCTCTCCGAATACAAACAGTATCACCGCCGCACGGAGATCGAAACTCGCGTGGCAACCTTTGTGCAGGACCAATTGTACCGTCCCATGCGAGACATTTCGATCGGTCAAGTCATGAATGACCTGGCGCGGCTGTTCATGGAGTACGGCATCCGCATGCCGTCGGACTTTTTTCTGCTGAGCAAGTCGGTAACCACCATCGAAGGCGTCGGCCAGCGCCTGTTCCCCGAGTTTGATTCCCTCGAGGAGACCGCGCCGTTTGTGAAGAAGCTCTGCGGCCCCAAGGCTCAGGCGCACAACATGGCCTCGGAAATGGGCACGTTCATGCGCGATGTCCGCGGGCTCGGACGCGACTTGCCCGGCGATATCTGGGAGGTGATGCGGCTGCTTAAACACGGCGATTTCAAGCTCAACTTCAGCCATCAGGGATTGGAGGACCTGATTTCCTCGAACGAGCAGATATCCAACCGCTTGGTCGTGGCCATTGTGTTGGCCGCGCTACTGGTCGGCTCGTCGCTGATGACCCTGTCCGGGATTCCGCCCACCTGGCATGAAATCCCTCTCATCGGACTGTTCGGCTTCCTGATGGCCGGGGTCATTTCCTTTTGGCTCATTTGGTCCATCCTCCGGCACGGCAAGATGTAACCGAAAGCACCCTCCGACATCAGTTGGCGGCGAGGATCAGCGCCAGCACCGGGATGGAGAGAACCGTGGACAGCACGATGACCGCGGCGGTCAACGGCGCATCGCCTTCCAGACGCTCGGCCATTACGTACGACGCCGTAGCGGTGGGACAGGCGAGAAAGAGCAGCGCTACCAGCAGCTGCGTCCCCGAAACCCCGAGCAGCCGGGCGGCGGCCAAACCGGCCAGCGGACAGAGCCCGATCTTGATAGCTGTGCCGGCCAAGGTGGCGCGCAAGTGTCCTCGCAGCGCGGAAAACGACAGCGAGGCGCCGATGCCGAGCAGGGCCAGCGGCAGCGCCAGCTGGCCCAGTGCGGAAAGCGTGCGCTCGGCCAAGCGCGGCAACGGCAACCCCGTCAGCGCGTACAGCAGGCCGGCAACCACGCCAATCAGAATCGGGTTGGCACCCATTTGCACGAAGACGTGTCCCAGCCCGCGGCTTTTGCCGCGCTGTTGGTCGGCCCCCCGCAGCAGCACCCAAATGGCGACGATATTGTAGAGAGGAATCAGCGGCGCCATCGCCAGTACCGCGATCGACTCATCCTGCGCGGTCACCCCCCCTTTTTCCGCCCCGGCCAAGGCGAACAGCACCACCGGCAAGCCCACATACGCCAAGTTGCCGCGAAACGAAGTCTGGACAAACGCCGACTGCGACACCGGTCGAAGCCCTAGAGCGGCGCCGGCGGGAAACGCCGCAAGCAACGCCGCCACCGTGGCGCAGACCATCACAACAAACGCCTCGAATGCCGTCTCCAAATCCGGTGTCATCACGGCGGTTTTCGCAAACAGCAAACAGGGAAGAGCAACCCAGTAAACCAAACGATTGGTCTGGCGAAAAAATGCTTCCTCGGCAAAGCCGCCGCGGCGCAGAAATGCCCCGAGGGCAATAAGCAGGACGATCGGCCCCAACGTGCTGACAACATACATAGGGTTCCCCAAGTGGGTTCAGGTGTCGGATAGGGAGTGTTGCTTTTGCCGCCGTCGGCATTTAAAGATCGAAATGCCGCCAGTAGACCAAATAAAGGCGTAATGTGGCTCGTGAGCCTTGCTTCGTCAAGGGCCGGCAATTCTCCAGATTAAGCCTCAAAGCGTGCGGAACCGGTTTAACTTTGACCAAAGCGGATTATGTTTTCCTCTTTGCCCCTGGTGGCCCCCTACCGTCGAACGCCAGGCAATTGATTAGACACAACGTATCGGGCAAAACAACCCCCTCGTGGCATACCGCCCGGTCACAACCGGGACCATCGAAGAAAACGCAGTGAAACAACAGAAGCAAAAAGCTAGGCTTTTTGACGAGCCCATGCACGAAGCCTCCAGCCGCTCGACCCACACCAAACGTACAACCGCAGATCCCCGAAATCTGCTCGAAACCGAATAACTGAACTCTTGCCACCCAGCCTCGCACACGAAAATATTTAAAAGGAAATCCGATGACACACCTTACTCTGAACGGCCAATGGACTCTGCAAAAAGCCGGAGACGGAAACGACATCCCCGCCAGCGTTCCCGGCGATGTATACCGCGACCTCCTCGAAGCCGGCGCAATCCCGGACCCGTTCTTTCGGGACAACGAAAATGAACTCCAGTGGATCGGCGAATCAGACTGGGTTTACAGCCGCACATTCAACGTCCAGGCGGAACTTTTGGAGCACGATGCGGTACGGCTGGCCTGCGAGGGGCTCGATACCTTTGCAACCATTTCGATAAACGGCCGGCGTTTGGCTAGAACAGACAACATGTTCCGCGCATGGGAGTGGGACGTCAAGAATATCCTGAAACCGGGTGAGAACACGATTCAAGTTTTTTTCGAATCCACCTTCCCCTACATCAGAAAACAAGATGCGGAACAGCCCATCTTCAACGGCGGCGCAAGAAATCCGAAACTGAAGGCGGCCAACCACGGATGGGTTCGCAAGGAGCAATGCAACTATGGCTGGGACTGGGGCATCAAAGCGGTAACCTGCGGCATTTGGCGCTCAATCGGACTGGCGGCATTCAACACCGCCCGAATAACCGATCTGCACATTCAACAAGACCATAGCGAACCCGAAACGGTCAACCTGAACATCACGGTCGACACGGAATGCTTCACCGGGCAGCCATTGCAAGCAAGCGCAACAGTCCGCAAATCCGAATTCGACATTGCCACAGAAACCGCAACCGTTAAAGATGGCGGAGGCACGATCACACTGCGCATCGAGAACCCCGAACTCTGGTGGCCGAACGGACTGGGAGAACAGCCGCTGTATGAACTGAACGTTGAGTTGCGCAATGGCAACACGTTGCTGGATTCCGCCCGGCGACGAATCGGACTGCGCACATTGCGCCTCGATCGTCACGACGACCAATGGGGCGAGTCATTCCAGTTTGTGGTCAACGGCGTCCCCTTCTTTGCCAAAGGCGCGAACTGGATCCCCGCCGACGGCATCCTTTCCAGAATGACCCCCGACCGCTACCGGCAGTTGGTCGCCGATACCGCGGCAGCCAACATGAATATGCTCCGGGTATGGGGCGGCGGAATCTACGAGGACGACTCCTTCTACGAAGCGTGTGATGAACACGGCATCTGCATCTGGCAGGATTTCATGTTCGCCTGCTCCGCCTATCCCACCTTCGACGAAGATTTTCTGGAAAGCGTCAAACATGAAGCCCGCGACAATGTACGACGCCTGCGCCACCATTGCTGCCTGGCCCTCTGGTGCGGCAACAACGAACTGGAACAGATGAATCTGCCCAGCGATGAAGGTTGGGGCGCAGAACGCATGCCTTGGGACGAATACATCCGCCTCTTCGACCATCTCCTCGGCGGCATCGTTGCCGAGCTTAACCCGGAAGTGGACTATTGGCCCAGCTCGCCGCACTCACCCCGCGGCGACCGCACCGACCACAACAACCCGAAATGGGGCGACGCGCACTTGTGGGACGTATGGCACCGCAAACAACCCTTCGAATGGTACCGCTCCTGCACGCACCGTTTCAACAGCGAATTCGGATTTCAGTCTTTTCCCGAGCCGAAAACCGCGGCCACCTATACCATCCCCGCAGACCGCAACATCACAACGTGGGTAATGGAGCACCACCAGCGTTCCGGGATCGGCAATACCACCATCATGCAATACATGTGCGACTGGTTCCGACTCCCCGTCGGCTTCGAAAACACCCTTTGGACCAGCCAAATCCTGCAAGGCATGGCCATCAAATACGCCTGCGAACACTGGCGGCGCTCAATGCCCCGCGGCATGGGCACGCTCTACTGGCAACTCAACGATACATGGCAAGTCGCAAGCTGGAGTTCCATCGACTACTTCGGACGCTGGAAAGCCCTCCATTACATGGCCCGTCATTTCTTCGCGCCCCTGTTAGTTTCAGGCTTGGAAAACCCCGAAAACGGCACGGTCGAAATACACGTCACCAATGATTGCCGCAACCAAACTGAAGGCACAGTCAAATGGACGGTTACTGACCTGAAGGGTAACGTCATCCTCGAAAACTCCACCGGCTTCAACCAACCCGCGGGCAGCAGCGCCGCGGCGACAACCGCCGACCTCAACGAACTGCTGAACACGCATACACCGCGGGGCCTGCTCGTGTGGCTCGACCTCGAAGTTGGCGGCCAGAGCGTCGCGAACAACCTCGTCCTGTTCGCCCGCCCAAAACACCTCGAACTCGAACGCCGCCCCGGCATTTCCGCCGAGATACGGGAAACCGAGAACGACACTTTCAGTGTCAGCCTCAACGCAACCTCACCGGCCCTGTGGACCTGGCTCGAAGTCGAAGACGCCGACGCCCGATTCTCGGACAACTTCGTCCATCTGCGCCCCGGCATGCCCCGTACCATCACCGTCATCCCCGCGGAACCGCTGACCAAAAATCAACTCGAGCAACGCCTCAAAATACGCAGCCTGGTCGACACCTACATCGAATCATAGTTTGCACAACAACATTGGATTACAGCTGGACCCGAGTATCCCGGTGTAAACGACAACCCGCAGTCGCTATACCCCGGGAGGACGGGGCGCGCTCCCATGCCGGGAGCGCGGCAGCCACTTTTCGCCGCTTCGTTTGACATAGCAACTTGGAGTAGAGACATGCAACAACCGAACATTATTTTCTTTCTGGTTGACGACATGGGCTGGAAGGACCTAACTTGCACAGGCAGCGAGTTCTATGAAACGCCGAATATCGACCGGTTAGCCGCCGAAGGAATGCGCTTCACCAATGCCTATGCATCCTGCCCCGTATGCTCGCCTACCCGCGCCAGTATCCTCACCGGCAAATATCCCGCAACCGTCGGCGTCACCGACTGGATCGACTGGGGGGGCGCGTTGCACCCCTGCAGCGGACGCCTTATCGATGTGCCGTACCTCAAGAACCTTCCGACTTCTGAATACTCCATTGCCAAAGCCCTGGCCGCCGGCGGTTATGCCACTTGGCACGTCGGCAAATGGCACTGCGGCGGTGACGAGGCGAGCCCGGAAAAACACGGTTTCCAGGTCAATGTCGGCGGCTGCCATCATGGCTCGCCCGGCAACGGCGGATATTTCAGCCCGTGGAGCATCGAGGCCCTCCAAAACGCAGACGTCCCGGAAGGCACCTACCTCACCGATTATTTAACCGACCAAGCACTGAATTTGATCCAGAACCGCGACCGGAACCGGCCGTTCTTTCTCAACATGTGGTACTACAGCGTCCACACCCCAATCCAGGCCAAGCCGGACAAAATTCGCAAGTACGAGCAGAAGGCCCAAAAGATGGGCCTGGATACAGTCGAAGCGCTTATCGAAGGCGAACCTTTCCCCTGCGAACACAAAAAGAACCTCCGCGTCCAGCGTCGCGTCGTGCAATCCGATCCCGTTTATGCGGCCATGATCGAAAGTCTCGACGAAAATATCGGCCGCCTCCTTGAGGCGATCGACGAAGCGGGCGAAGCCGAAAACACACTCGTAATTTTCTATTCCGACAACGGCGGGCTGTCAACCGCGGAGGGATCGCCCACCTGCAATCTGCCACTGGCCGAGGGCAAGGGCTGGATGTACGAAGGCGGCACCCGCGAACCATTGCTCGTGCGCTGGCCGGGTCAAATCAACTCCGGCAGCACCTGCGAAGCGCCAGTCACCAGTCCGGATTTCTATCCCACGCTTCTCGAAGTTGCGGGACTTGAACCAATCCCCGAACAACATTGCGACGGCGAAACCATACTGCCATTGCTCAAGGGCGGAAATACGCTTGAACGTGACGCCATTTTCTGGCATTACCCCCACTACGGCAACCAGGGGGGAACCCCCGGTTCGTCGGTTCGCTGCGGCGATTACAAGCTGATCGAGTTTTTTGAAGACGGCCGAATCGAACTCTACAACCTCCGAACTGACCCCGGAGAACAAACCAATCTGGCCGACAGCGAACCGGAACGCCGTAAAGAACTCCACGGCAAGCTCATCGCCTGGCGCAAAAAAGTCGAAGCCAAAATCCCCGCCGCAAACCCGGACTGGAAGCCGGCTTTGCAGTTCACGGCATTTTAATTTTAACGCCACTTCCTCCTGTGGTAACCGTTCACGGGGTCGAACCCGGCCAGGAGCACAAGGCTTGGCCCATGCGTT
>JBMCIU010000050.1:0-8878 GCA_048616755.1 Verrucomicrobiota bacterium | reverse complement strand
CACCGTTGCAGCATCCCGGTCATGCTCACTTTCTGCCCCTTTTTGTTTCTAAAAGCGCACCCGGTGTTCGCGGATGGAGGTGCTGGCGTGGATGGTGCGAGCCAAGGCGCGTTCCCGCATATTGGCCAGAGTGTCCGCATAAACGGGGTTTTCCGCCTCATTGCGGTATTCGCAGGGATCGTTTGTCAGGTCGTAGAGCACCTCCTGCACGTCGTTGCCGCGAATATATCGAAGGTATTTGTGCGCTTCGGTGCGGACCATGATGTGGCCCGGGCCATGGGGCGCATAGACTTCGTCGCGGCCAGCGACGGGTTTTCCGGTGGTCAGTGATTCGGCGAGCGAGCGCCCGGACATGGCGCGCGGCACCGGCAACCCGGCCAATTCCAGGAGGGTCGGGAGCACGTCGACCATTTCCACAAGCCCCTCGATTCGTCGGCCCGCACTGGCTTTTAATCCATTCGGCCAGTGCATGACCAGCGGCAGATGCATGATCGAGTCGTAGAAGGAATCTCCTTTGCCGGTTCGCCCGTGATCGCCGCAGGCGTCGCCGTGATCGGAGCTGAAGATGATCAGTGTGTCGTTCAGCAAACCTTTGTTTTCCAGCATGTCCAGCAGTTTGCCGACGGCCAGGTCCACGCCGGTAACCATGGCAAAGAAGTGACGGCGGTATTCCAAGAGGGTTTTTTCGTCCAAGTCCGACTGCGCGTTCCAGTCGTCTTCATCAAGCAGGGGGCGGGGAATTTCCGTTTGGGCATACGGGGCGAACATATCCCTGGTCGGATTGAGCGGCGGGTGGGGTGCGTAGAAGCCGAGGTGCAGGAACTGCGGTTCTTTGCGGTTGCCCCAGGAGCCAAGGTATCGACAGGCCTGGGTTGCAACCCAGCCGCTGTGCGAGGCCTGCCACGGGGCGTCGAGTACCTTGAAAGTGGTGCGCTCCTGTTTTCGTTCGTCGGACATCGGGCGGGGCACGATGAATTGGCTGACGTGTTCCGGATACTCGCCGCGCAGCCAGGTGCGGTAGGCGTCTTCGTAGCATCCGGGTTCTTCGGACAGCTGGAAGACATCGAATCCGTAGCTGTTGCGCGCACGGGGGTCCATGTCATGGTCTTCATGCCCCTCGAAATGGAGTTTGCCGATTTGGACTGTTCGATAGCCGCCGGCGGCGAAGCAGTGGCCGACTGTGGGCTTGAAGTCGCCCGGCAGTTCCTGGCCGTTATCCATCACGCCGGTTTGCTGGGGATAGCAGCCGGTCATAAACGAGCACCGACTGGGCATGCAGAGCGGATTGTTTGTATAGCACCTGTCGAAGCTGGTCCCGCCCCGGGCCAAGCGGTCCAAGTTCGGGGTGTGCATGGCCGGGTTGCCGTTTGCGGCGATACAATCGTACCGCATGTGGTCGGTGGTTATCCAGATAATGTTTTTGGGCGTTTGCATGACGATGCCTTTTTAAGGAAAAGGGATTATTGGCACAGGCCGGATATGCTTATGACCTGATGTTGAGCCTTACCTACAACCGCACCATACTTCACAAGCACTTGGGCGGGAGGATTCAAGGCGCTGTTCCGCCGGCTGTCCCGGACGGGCTGATGTCTTCGCTTTGGAGTCGAACGGAGTTGGAGACCACGGTGATCGAGCTGAGCGCCATGGCGATGGGAGCAATCACCGGGTGCAGAAATCCGAGCATGGCCAGCGGGACGGCAATGACGTTGTAGAAAAATGCCCAGAATAGATTCTGTTTGATGGTTCGGAATGTTGCTTGGCTCAGCTTTACCGCGCTCACCACGGCGCCGAGTTCACCGCGCACCAGGGTGATGTCGCCGCTCTCGATGGCCACATCGGTGCCGGTGCCGATGGCGATGCCGACATCGGCCTGCGCCAGTGCGGGAGCGTCGTTTATGCCGTCGCCCACCATGGCGACAGCGCCGGCTTCCGCCTGGATGCGCTTGATCTCTTCCGCCTTTTGGTCCGGCATCACGCCGGCCAGCACTCGGCCGATCCCCGCTTGTTCGGCGATGGCGGCGGCGGTTCGCTGATTATCGCCGCTGATCATGACCACCTCGAATCCCATGGTTCCGAGTTCCGCGACGGCTTCGACGGATCCGGGTTTCAGAGTGTCGGCCAAGCCAAGGATGCCGACGATTGTGTTGTCCGCGGCGATCAACATGGTCGTTCGGGCCTTCTGCTCCAGTTCGGTCACTGCCTCTTCCAGCGACGAGCAGTCGATTCCCTCCTGGTCCATGAGCGCGCGCGTTCCCACCGCTACGGAGAGCCCGTTCACGGTCCCCACGATGCCGCGTCCAGTTACCGCCCGGAAGTCGGCGCTTTCCCGAATCTCCGCATTTTCCTCGCCGGCTTTTGTGACCACGGCGCGGGCGAGGGGGTGCTCGGAATTGTTTTCCAGGGAGGCTGCCCAAGAGAGCACGTCCCTCTCGCTTGCGTCCCCGAGGGCTACCACGTCGGTCACTTTCGGTTCGCCGCTTGTGAGCGTGCCGGTTTTATCGAAAACGATGGTGCGCACGTCTTTCATGGTTTCGATGGCTTCTCCGGAGCGGATGAGGATCCCGTTCTGGGCGCCGCGCCCGCTGCCGGCCATCAGTGCCGTCGGCGTTGCCAAACCGAGCGCGCATGGACAAGCAATCACCAAAACAGCGACGGCGGCGAACAGGGCCAGGGAGATACGCCCCAAGCTGGGATCAACCCACGGTAAAAAACTGCTTGCCCACGCCGCCACTGCCTGAAGCTGGGCGGCAAAAACCATCCACGCGGCAAAGGTTAAAATGGACAGTAGGATGATCGCAGGCACGAAATAGGCGGTGACGCGGTCGGCAAAAGCCTGCACCGGGACCTTGCTCGCCTGTGCTTCGCGCACCAGTTCCACTACTTGGGACAGAAATGAGTCTTTGCCCACGCGGGTGGCGGTCACTTTGAGGAATCCGTCTTGATTGACCGTTGCGCCGATCACCTCGTCGCCCTGTTCGCGGACTGCCGGGAGCGATTCTCCTGTGGCCATGGACTCATCCACTGAGCCGCGCCCTTCGGTCACCTTGCCGTCGGCGGGAATTTTTTCTCCTGGGCGCACCACCATTAGGTCGCCTTCGCAAAGTTCGCCGATGGGGATTTCGATTTCCTTGTTGTCGCGGATCACGCGCGCGCTCTTGGCGCCCAGCTCCATCAGTTCGCGAATGGCTTTGCCCGCGCGTCCCTTGGCCACGGCTTCGATGTACCGACCGCTCAGGTGAAAGGCCAAAATCATCGCGGCAACTCCGGAATAGTTGTCCAAACCCCAGTCCAAGGCGGCGAAAAAGCCGGTGCTCAACGCCGCCGCCGTTCCCAGGGCAATCAGCGCGTCCATGTTCGGCGCAAGCCGAACTAGACTTTTGGCGGCGCTCGCAAACGTGTGGCGCCCGGAAAGCACAACAACCCCAACGGCAAGCGCCACCATAAGCGGATGATACGCGGGTATCGGCACGGCAAAGAACATGTGCGCAATCATCACCGCCATCATCGGCGCCGTGATCGACCAGGCCAGAAGCATCCGGCGTCGAGCCATGGCAATCTCCGCGCCCGATTCATCCGCCTCCGAGCTGCCTTCTTCGGACCATACTTCGGCTTCGTACCCTGCTTGGCTCACGCTTTTGATTAGCTCCCTGGCGGATACTTTGTCTGGAGAGTACTCAACGCGCGCCCGCTCAGCGGGAAAGTTCACCGATGCCGAGATTACCCCGGAAGTCTTTTGCAGTGCCTTTTCCACGTTGGCCGCGCAGCTCGCGCAACTCATGCCCGAGAGGGCGAGTACGACGGTTTCGGTTTCCTCGTTCGCGTTTATTTCGTGTGCGGGATCGGTTGCCATATTCATCGCTCCTTGTCGACGGCCGGATCAGCCGGAACGGTCAGATCTTGAGTTTTGGGTGGTGATCGTGATCTCACTGCATGATGAGCAGGCTTAGCGCCATCAGCGCCATGCCGCCGATCAGTCCCAGCAGGCTGTCGTGTCCGCGCGCATAAGCACGGCTCATTGGCAACAGCTGGTCCAAGCTGATGTAGACCATGATTCCGGCCACGGCGCCGAACAAAATCCCCATCACCTGGGGCGGCATTACGCCGCCTTTGCCGACTGCCACAAGCAGAAGAACGTAGGCGACTCCAGCCCCGATCGGCTCGGCCAATCCGCTCAAAAACGAGTAGTAGAACGCTTTTTTGCGGTTGCCGGTGGCATAATAGATGGGGACCGACACGCTGATTCCCTCGGGGATGTTGTGCAGGGCGATTGCCACCGCGATCGCCACGCCCACGGCGGGGTCCTCCAGCGCGGACAGAAAAGTCGCCAACCCCTCGGGGAAATTGTGGATGCCGATGGCCAGTGCTGTGAACAGTCCCATACGCAGCAGCTTGTCTGAGGCCACTCGGTGGTCGTGAGCGCCCGGAGCGACTGTCGAGGGATGCTCGGCCACATACTGAAAATCCGGGCGCGCTGCATTGGGATCATGCAGTGGAACGATCTCCTCCTTGCTGTGCACCTCGTGCGGATTCTCGGCGGAGGGGATGAGATTGTCGATCAAGGCGATCAGCGCGATGCCGCCAAAAAACGAGGCGGCGTTGAGCCAGTTGCCGAGGTGCTCGCCGTAGGCGGCGCCCAACGACTCCGCACCCTTAAATAAAATTTCCACAAACGACACGTACAGCATCACCCCGGCGGAAAATCCGGTGGCCACGGCCAGAAAACGCTCGTTCGTGCGCTTTGCGAAGATCGCAATGGCGCTGCCGATCCCCGTAGCCAATCCCGCCAGTAGTGTAAGACCGAAAGCAATTAATACGTCCATGCGTCAAATCTCCATGTGGCATCCCAGGGCGCGTGAATTGAATGGAAGGATGCGGATAATCGGTTATGAGTCCGATTTTGTTTTTTCGTCCGGGTTGTTTTTATAGGGAGTTTCCGGTTCGGCGTCGGGGACTGCGCGCACCTGCTCGGGGGGAAGCATGGTATCGGCGGAAATCCTCACGTAGGCGACCATCATGCTGTTTTTGTAGGTCCACAGTCCCAGGCGGTCGCCGGGCAACAGATTGCTGTCCTGCGTCGATCCGACCTTTTCGTTGTCCACCCAGTAGGTGAGCTGGTCGTCTTGTTTGCGGATTTTGATATAGAACCAACGGCGGTGTGTGCTGCTTTTTCGGGGGATGCGGATATCGTTGTTTTCAGCGACGATTTCGTCTTTGCGCACGATGAACGATCCCTTGTCGTCCCAGCCGCCGAACATGAAATTGTAACCGGAGTTAATGTCGTGGCCGTCGGCGGCGAGCACCGCGTTGAAGTCGGCGGCATATTGGTAATGGCCACCCCGCGAACGGTCCATTTTTGGTCCGACAAAAAACTCGAGGGTGACGTTGTCGGGGAAGCGGGCCTTGTGCCAAAGCGCGGCGACACCGTCGAGCCGCTGGCCGGAGAAGAAGGACCAGCGCGGATCGCATTCCCAGCGGTTGGTGATCGCCCAGTCGCCGGTTGCCTGAGTCCAATCCGCAGGCGCCTTTTTGAAGGGGTAGGTCATGACCTTGCGACCGCGAACCGTGAGCGCATCCGCCCACGGTTTTTTGTTCCCCGGTCCGTAGCGGCCAACTCGGCCCAGGGACTGAAGGCCGTCCGGCAGCGGGATGCTCCACTGAAGCTTGCCGTCGAGATGCACTTGAAGCCGGTCGCCAAACCGTTCCAGAGTTAACGACTGCGGCACATTTTCCAGATCAATCCTTTCCCTGACATCCTCGTTGACCAGCAGCCGGGCCGCCAATTGTTCGCCGCCCGCCTCGGCCATGCCGATATCCACGCGCGCAACCGGCTTGTCCGTCCCAACATCCGCTCCGAACACCAGCCCGAACGGCACCTTGCCATCCAAGTCGACGGCTTGCGTGTTCAGCGTGACCGACGCCCCCGCCCAAAAATCCGACCGATGCCAGAATGCTTCGCCGAAGGGCGCCTTGCCCGAGGTCCATTCCGCGGCGGGGCTGCCCCAGTTGCTCATGCTTCTTTCGTGTTCGAACGTTTCGACGCGGTTCTCCAGCGAAGGCATTTCGCGGCTGGGCGCAAGCGCAATCGCTTCGACAGCGAGCGGGCGGTCGTTGTCGGACACGCGGATCGAGGATCGGCCTGCGCCACCGGAGGGCAACTCGTCGCTCATGCAAAGAATTTGACCATTGTGAATTGCGTAGACATAACGGCCTCGGAAAACCAGGGAATAGGCGCCGTGCCAGGTGCGCTCCCGCTCGAGCGAGGTTTCGTCGACTACGGTTTGCCGTCCATTCTTTGCCACGATGATTGCCGCCGTCGCATCTTCCCCATCGGCTCGTTGGATGCGCAGACTCACCCAATTGTTTCCCACCTGCTGCCCACGCATCTCAAGGACGAAGTTGTCCGGCAGTGTTGCGTCGGCGGGCAGGCGGCAGTCCAGCGTGGCATTTTCCAGTAGAATTCCGCGCAGGCCCAGTGCGCCGCCGCCTGCGGGTACGACGATCCGATCCTCGCGCGCCCAATCTTCGGCAAAGTCCAGCACACCGTCCGGCGCCGGTGACTGAACTTGGAAATCCTGGCTAATTTGCCGGGTTGGCGCGACATCCACATCATCGTAGACCACGCCCGAGGAATCGAAGGCCAAGAGCCCGAGGTTGCCGCCGAGCAACGGGGCCGGATCCGCCGCCGTCAGCAGCAGCGACTCATCCAAGTAAACGCTGATGCGCCCGCGCACCTGCGAAATTCGCAGACGATACCAGATGTCCGATGACAGCTCCACCGGCTTTTCCCGAAGGACGGTGGCCCCCCCCTCCGCCGTCGTTCGCTTGAGGCGAAGGATCGTGGGACCATCCTCCGGCGTGCGAACTTCGACCGAGTAGTGTCCCGCTTCGCTGCCGCAAAATCGCACTCCGAAGTTGTGGCGTTCCGCCGGCGACAGAACCGATACGCCAACAGTGTAGTCCCGCCAAAACCAGTGACCCGCCCGGATCAGCGCATCCTCGCCGGCGCCGACTAGCGAAAAAGCGTTGGCGCTGCGAACTGGATTGTCGAGGGTCTGAACCGCCCACTCGCCGCGCTCCGGCACCCATTCGCCCAACTCGTCGGGCGGATGCATGAAATCATCACTGAAGTACACCGGCGCTACAGCCTGAAACGAAAGGTCGAGAAACGGCGTCGCCCCCTCTTCGGTTTGCCACAACCCGCGCGACCAGGTTTGGATGGGAAAATGAAATTGCGCGACGCGTTCGCCGTTGAGGTGCACGGCTGCGCCATCCTCCTGCATCACCCAGTCGATGCGGTCGTCCCGCTGAAGAGCGCGCCGCCATGTTTGCTCGGCAACCACTCGTTCCTTGTCCCGCGCGGTACGCTCCACCAAACGCATGCCGGAGCGCTTCACCACCAACTCCGCGCGCATCGTTTGGCCCAGCAGAACACAACGCATGGCATCGGTCTCGGCCGGGGTGTCCTGAACAACGGCAGTCCAGACGAACTTGCCCGGCAAATCATCCCGACCTGCCGTGGTGTACCATGATGCCTTGTCCGTCTCCGTCTCCGTCTCCGACGAAGTCGCATTCGAGACCCGCGCACGCAACACCAGCAGTAAACCGATGCAGGCGATCAACAGAAGAATCACCAGATTGAAGAGAAATGCTGAATCGCGTTGGGGATGAGCAGTCATGGGATGTTGAGGGTGTTGAGTCGAATTGTGATCAGTTGCGGCGGAGCTGTTGAACGTTGATTCAAGTAATTTCCAGCATGCGTTCGATGGGACGCCGAGCGCTTTCAGCCGTTTCGGGCGGCACCTCGACCTGCGGAGCCAAGTCTTGCAGGCACCATAGAATGCGCTCAAGGTTGTTTCGTTTCATGTTCGGACAGGTCATGGTCGGCGCCAGAGCATGGAATGCCTTGCCGGGATTTTCTTTTTCCAGGCGATGCAAAATCCCGATCTCGGTGCCGACGAGAAATTCTTTGGCGTCGCTTTCCCGGCAGTAGCGCAGGATGCCGGTGGTACTGTCGACGGCGTCGGCCAAGGCGACCACTGAGGGCCGACACTCGGGATGAACCACCAGGCGGGCGCCGGGATGAGCGGCACGCGCCTCCTCTACTGTCTCGGGCAAAATGCGGTGATGGGTCGGGCAGAATCCCGGCCACAGGACCAACTCCCGATCAAGCCTGCTCGCAACATACGATCCCAAATTCTGGTCCGGAACGAACAGTACGGTTCGGTCCTCCGGAACCTGACTCACCACCTTGACGGCATTGGCCGAGGTGCAGCACACGTCGCTCAGAGCCTTGACCGCGGCCGATGAGTTCACGTAGGTGACCGTTACGCACCCAGGGTGCTTGGCCTGCATTTCCCTGAGCGCTGACGGTGTAACCATGTCCGCCATGGGGCAGCCCGCGTGTGCGTCCGGCATGATGACCCGCTTCGAGGGCGACAGAATCGCGGCGGTTTCGGCCATGAAATGCACACCGCAAAACACAATTACATCGGCGTCGGTCTCGGCCGCCTGTCGCGAAAGTCCGAGGCTGTCACCCACAAAATCCGCGCAGTCCTGCACCTCGCCGATCGTGTAGTTGTGGGCAAGAATGACCGCATTCCGCTCTCGGCGAAGCCGGTTGATCCGATCAATGAGAGAAGTCGGCATGGCACAAAATCCTTTGAAAATAGTCAAACACGAAAAACAATAATGAGACAGTATAGTGTCCTTTGTCAAGTAACGCAAACGAAGAATGTGCTTCGCACCGACGCCCGGTCTTTTCGTAAAGGGCGGCGACCCGACGCCCGGCGGATGACTGGGCGCGGAGGCCGCGCCCGATACCAAGTAAAGGGCGGCGACCCGACGCCCGGCGGATGACTGGGCGCGGAGGCCGCGCCCG
>JBMCIU010000049.1:0-8978 GCA_048616755.1 Verrucomicrobiota bacterium | reverse complement strand
ATTGATCGCAATTTTTTCATGGTTATTGCAGACGTCGGTTGTTCATGACAAGATTTTTCACCTTTTTTGCCAAGCCGAAGTTTCGTTTGCGCGCGAATGGGCCGAACCGCTGTGTACGCATCGCTCGCGTGGCGTTGCTGGCGGCGCTTGCGCTTTTGTGCGTTCCAATGCTGCACGGCGCCGACGACGAGGGGCGGTTGGAGTTGCTGAGTGCGCGTTGCGCCTTTGGCCCGCTGGTCGTCAGCCAAGTCTGGTTGCCGGTGCAGGCGCGCATCCGTAACAGTGGCGAGAGCGAGCGCCGAGCGGGGGTGGCCGTGGACGTGAGTCTAGCCGGGGAAAATCGCCACCGCGTGCGCTACACCACTGCCGTCAGAATTCCGCCCAAGTCCATTCGCTCAGTAAACTTGGCGATGATCTACGATGTCCCCCCGGAGGCTTTCCTCGATTTGCTCAAGAAAAAGGAGCGGACTTTGGCGCTCGCCGACGGACAGAAGCGCAAAGTGGTGAGCTACGACCGCCGCAATCTGGCGGTCCAGGTGCAGCTGATCGACCGCGAGACCGGCGCCAAGGCGGACGAGGAGCCGCTGCTTGCCATGCCGGTGCATCCCGACGAGGTCTTCGCCGTAGCCACCGACGAGGATGTAAGTACTTTCACATCCGGGGAGCAATATTCCCTTGACGGCTGCGAATACGTCTTGGGTGAATATGCCGAGGATGTCCAGGCATTCAGGAACGAACGGCGCTATCCGCAGTCTGCCGCCATTTCATCCAGCAATGTGCCGGGGGCCGAAAACGCCCCCGCAGGGGTTCGCCTTGCGCGCGTGCGCGCTTCCGAACTGCCGCCGCGCTGGGCGCTTTACGAAGGTGTCAACACGCTGTTTCTCGGATCGCTGTCCGCAGACGGCGCCCCGCCGGCGGGATTGAACCCGCAGCAACAACGCAGCTTGCTGCGATGGGTGCGCTCCGGAGGAAAATTGGTCATTTCCCCGGTGCATTCCCCGGAAATCTACCGCCATCCGTTCTGGCGGCAGCTGTTGCCGGTCCGTGTGACCGGAACGCGCCTGCTTGGCGCGGAGCGCGAAGCGCTTGCCCGTCAGACTGGAGCGAAGTACGCCTCGGAAAGTAAAATGCCGGCAAAGATCGCCGAGGCGCTTCCCGGTACGGGGGAAGTGTTGCTGTCCTCTCAGGGGCAGGTGCTGTTGGCGCGCCGAAAGGTTGGCGGCGGAGAGGTATGGTTTTCCGCAATTCCTGGAGAAGCGATGGCAGCTTGGGCGGGCGGGCCGGAGTATTGGGCTGCCATGTTTGCGCCGGGACCGGATCCGGTCCCCGGACTTAAGAGTGCGCTTTCCGCGGACGCACCGGAAATTCTCGGACGTCTGGCGGGTGCGGCCGCGCCGAAGCGAGGCGTAATTGTGAAGCTAATTTTCGCCTACATAACTTTGGCTGTCAGTGTTTTGTTTTTGACTCGTTTGGCCGGGCGTCCGGAGCTGGGTTGGCCCGCTCTGTTGGGCCTGTCGGTGGCCGGCGCTCTGCTCGCAATGTCGGCGGGACTGGCGGTTCATAAAAATGTCGGTTTCGTGACGGGCGAGGTGGGGGTGACCGTGCTCGGCGAGGGCGAATCCCATGCCTCGGTGACCAGCTTTGTTGGAATGCATTCGCCGCGCGAGCGCACTACGGATATCCGCTGGCCGAACCCGGATACGCTGGCTACGGCTCAGCACGCCGGCCTTGCAGGGGGCGGCGCCCTCAGTCAGGCTCTCGCAGTGCATCAGGATGCCAATTTTACATTTCCGTCCGTTCAGCTTCAGCCCGGCAATCTGCACCTGTCGCGGGCGATGACTCTGGTGAAGTACGAGCAGGGGATCGAGGTGGAAGCGGGGATCGGCGCCGACGGCTTGGAGGGGCGCATCACAAATCGAACCGGCGAAACCCTTGCCGGCTGTCTTTTGCGTCTCAATCGGCGAACATATCGGATCGGAGACGTTGAAGACGGAGCAACCGTGAATTTGGCCAATGCCGAGCCCAGTTGGGATCTGCGAGCCAAACACTATGCCGTTGGCGCCGACGAAGATCACAAGCTTCGACAGTGGATTCTGGCGGACTGTCTGCACGGCAGGCGGCACAGTTTCCGCGGTGGTGGCGGCGCGGAAGTTATTTACGACTGGCCAGTAGCATTGTACGGTTGGACGCGGAGTCCGCAGGCCGTCCCCGTCCCCGTGGGGGTCGATAAACAACCACGTCATCGAGCACTGCAGTTATTGGCTCTACCAGTTTCGCGCCCGTACCTGCGTGCCGGGTCCGCATTGGTCCCGGAAGGCACCTGCGGAATCCGCACCCTGAACAGCAGCGCCCGTCTCCTGCTCGATACGCGCCGAGTAAGCCCGTCAGGCCGCGGACGCTATGTGCGCACCTCCGGGATGAAGCGTATCGCAGGCATGGACCGACAGGCTTCCCGAGGCGTGCGCGTCTCCAGCCAGGGGCGGGCTCAACTCGCGGCCGAGGACCGGGTGCGCCCTCCCGGATGGGCCGAGGGACAGAGCACAGCATCAGGAGAGGTGCAGTTCGTTCGTCCGGAATGGCTGAAATCTTTGCGGGTTGAACGGATCGACGTGATCGCCGATTTTCGACTCATTGATGTGACCGCCGAAATCGCCGTGCGCAAACCGGGCGAGGAAACCTATCAGAATATTCTCGGCCCTGAACTCGGGCAGGACCGCGCAATTCATACCATCAGGGATGTGGAATCCTTGCTCGGTCCCAACGGTGAACTGCCCGAATTCCGTGTCCGCATCGGTCTGAGACAGGACCTCGACACCCGAGCCACCGCAAGTTGGCAAATCCGCGAGTTCGACCTGCGTCTGCACGGGGACGTCCCGGCCGACGCAGACAAATCCGCGAAACCGGAATAAGCCCATGATCCGCACCGAAAATCTTACCAAACAATACGCCAACGATTTCGTGGCCTTGGATAATCTGAACCTCGAAATCCGCAAAGGCGAAATCTTCGGTTATGTCGGGCCCAACGGCGCGGGCAAGACGACGACGATTCGAATGTTGTGCGGCTTGCTTAAGCCCACCTCGGGAAGCGCGGTCATCGGCGAACACGACATCTCCGGAAATGTTCGCCAACTGCGCCGCCTTACCGGATATCTGCCCGATAGATTCGGGGTTTACGAGGAAATGCGCGTGTGGGAGTACCTGGACTTTTTCGGAGCGTGTTTCCGCATCCCTAGACGGAAACGGCGAGAACGAATCGAGCAGGTGCTGAACATCACCAAAAGCGAGGCGATGCGCGACTATTTCGTCGACACTCTCTCGCATGGCATGCGCCAGCGCATCGGCATCGCCAAGACGCTCATGCACGATCCCCAAGTGTTGTTTCTGGACGAGCCGACCAACGGCCTGGATCCCCGGGCTCGCATCGAGATGCGCAGCCTAATCAAGGAGCTGGCCGCGCTGGGTAAAACAATCCTGGTGTCAAGCCATATTCTCCCCGAGCTCGCTTCGGTGTGCGACCGCGTGGGCATCTTGGAGCAGGGGGTCATGCTCGCCCAGGGGACCATCGAGGAAATCATGAAGCAGGTTAACCCCCACCGTCTGGTTGAACTGCAGTTCGCAGGCGACGACTCGCCGGTGCGCGAGTTGTCCGAAACCTTGGAGAAAGACGGCGAGATCGAGAACGCGCGCTTGCAGGACGATATCCTGCAGTTCGAGATTCGCGGCGACGATCAGCAGATGGCCGGTTTGCTGCGGCGCTTCATCGACGCGGATGTGGCGGTGACCCGCTATCAGGAGGAACAGGCTGATCTCGAAAAAGCCTTCCTGCGCGTTACCGACGGAGCTGCGGCAGGAGCCCGTCGCCAAGGGGGAGGCGAACAATGAAGCAGTCGTCCAGCCATGCCACTCAGGCCCTGAGGTTTTACGCATGAAAACCGGCAACCCCATTCTTGCACGCGAGTTCGTTGGCGCTCTGCGCACGTGGCGCTCCCTGGCCATGGTCAGTGCCGTAATGGTGGCCTTGGGCGCGTATGTTCTGTTGCTGTGGCCGGAGGGCGGCGTCTATTCGATGGCGGCACAAGCCAGCCAGAAGCTGTTTGTCAGCCTCAGCCTGGCGCTTCTCACCCTGGTTTGCCTGTGCGCGCCAGCATTCACCGCGGTCAGTATTACGCATGAGAAGGAACAAGCCACCTACGACTTTCTGTATCATACGCTGCTGAGCCCGTGGCAGATCATGACCGGGAAGCTGGTCGCGGGCGTGGGGACTATTCTGCTGTTCATTGCCGCGAGTCTGCCGATGATGGGGGCATGCTTCATGCTCGGCGGAATTACCGTTCGTTCGTTTGTCAGTGTTTATCTGATCGTGGTGGCCGCCGCCCTTTTGTTCGGTCTCCTCGGGCTGCTGATCTCCACGTTTGCGCGTTCGAGTTTTCAGTCGCTGATCGTTTGCTATGCGGCGATCCTCAGTGTCTGCGGTTTGACGTGGGTCCCCTCGATCGTGCTGGGCGCCTGGGCCGAGCGAGTGCATGCGATACATTTTATCCGCGGATTCAGCCCGTTTGCCGCGATGGTCAGCATCGTTCAGCCAGATCAGTTTGCCTCGGAGCATCCCTTTGCTGCAAGCGGATTCGGTCGCTTGGCTGACAGCATGTGGGTTTTTCTCGGCTTTGCCGCGCTGGCTGCGGCAGGGATTGCCACAGCCGCCTTGGCGCGCATCGTTGTGCCGCCCCAGCCGAAACAGCGGCGCGATACCGAGCTGATTGACGAGCGGCTCGAGTTGATGAAGCGGCATGTGAAGTTCCCCTTCTACCTGCTTGATCCCAAAAAGCGCAAACGCATGATCGGAGCCATCCTCAATATTATTTTGGCCAAGGAGATGCGCTCGAAAGCGTTTGGTCGCAGCGTGTGGGTCATCCGCAGCATGTACGCGCTGATCGTTGCGTCGTTGCTGCTGGCATTTCTGCCGCTTGGTCAGATTGCCGTGATCGGGATTGACACCGTAGTGATGACCTGTGTGTCGCTGCCGCTGGGAATGATCCTGCTGATCAGCCCCGTGCTCAGTTCGCCCGCCATTGCCGAAGAACACGAAAAGGGTGTGTTCGATATGCTCCGCTGCACGCTGCTGCGACCGCGCACGATCGTGACCGGCAAGCTGCAGGTTTCCTGCTTCTTCCTGGTGCTGCTTCTTGCCGCCACTCTTCCGACCTTTTTCGTGTTGGCCTACGTCTCGACAACGCCCTCGGAAATGGAGCACCTGAGCGAAGGAATAAACCTGATTCGTCCGTTTCGCTTCCAGTTCCGCGAGGGATGGGCGCATCTGTCCCAAGTGGACCTGAGCTTCCTGTCGGAAATGGGCGCGGCATTCGCCGTGGTCCTGACCGCCATGCTGACCGCGGTCAGCGCTTCCACCTTCGTCAGTTCATTGTGCCGACGCACCTCGACCGCGACGGCCGTGTCCTACGCGCTGGTGCTGGCTTGGGCGGTGGGGACGCTACTGCCCGCCTTAGCCGCAGGCAACATGCCGGAAAGCGTGGTCAACGCCTCGCTCCAACTCAATCCCTTCGTCGCGGCCGCCGATGCCGTGTCCGCCGATATAACTGCCGGTCTGCAAGCCGATTTGTGGGTCGCCAATATCCGGTTGCTGCTCACCGCGTGCATCCTCTTCGGCGGTGCCTCCTGGTTGCGCGTTGCCGCCATGATGAGGCCATCAAAATGACTTCCGAAGCTTTTGCCGTCAACCATTGTTCGTCTTTTGCAGCCGGCGCCCGCGCGAGGCGTTCATTGGCGTTTGCAACAGTGTTGTTCTTGAGCGCGGGCCTAGCCGCCGCCGCGCTTGCCGACCGCGGTACGTCGTACATGCCCGAACGCTTGGTCGCCGAGCTGGTCCGGGTGTTGGACGGCGAAAGTGCCCCCGAACGAGTCCGTGCCGCCATGGAACTCTCCCGAGCTTCCGAGCCAAATTCCGCCGTGTTCGAAGCGTTGCACGCCGGCGTGAGCGACGATGCCCCCGCCGTGCGCAGCGCCTGCCTGCACGCCTTGGGCCAACTTGGGCACGAGCCGACGCTTCCCTGGATTATCGACGCGCTCAATGATCCCGAAGCAGAAGTGCGCGTTGCCGCATGTCTTGCCGTGGCCGCCGCGGACATGGGCGGATACGAGCGCCTGCCGTTCAGCGATCCGAACCCCAACGTGCGGCTGGCAGTCTTGCGGGCGCTGGAAAACGTGTCCCCGACTACGATGCTGATCCGGCGTTTGGGCGAGCGCATGGACAAGGAAGAGCAGCCCGATCTGCGCGCTCAAATTTTGCGTTTGCACCGGCTGCATTCGCTGAGCTTGCCAGTCGATGTCCTCCAAGGTGTTCTGGCCGACGGCAACCCCGTCGAGCGCCTGGCTGCTCTCCGCTGGATTTCGACTCAGACCGAAAAATTGGAAGGTGTCGACGAACTGCGCAAGGCGGTGCTCGAGCAGGGCGAGGACGGGGCGGCGGTTTTGCGCAGAGCAGCGGCCGATGCCGTCGCCGCCATGGGGCCGAACGGCGGCACTGACTGGTTGACCAAGCGGGCGGACGATGCCGATCACGCGGTGCGCAAGGCAGTTGCGCGCGCACTGGGACAGCTTCCGAACAAGGACACGAAATCGACGCTGCAGCAGCTCCAGCGCGACGCCAATACCGAAGTTCGAAGGATGGCCTCAATGGCCTTCGCGCGTCAAGCGCAGAGAGAGGGCGACAAGGTTAGCCAACGGATCGAGCAACACGCCGCCTCGCTTTGCGCCGATGAAGACCGCGCCGCACTTCGCCGAGAAGGGCTGTGGATGCTCGGTAAACTGCGCAGCCAGGCCGGGTTCCCCGATATTCTCCAGCTTGCCCGGCAAGATTTTCCGCCTCCGGAAGACGAGGAGGCGGAGTTCTATCCCGGCGATTTGCGGGAAACCCGGCTAGTGGTGTGGGTCATTCAGCGAAGTCGCTATCAACCTGCCTTGCCGCAAACGATCTCGTGGTTTCTCCAAAAAAAGGACGCCGCAACCCAGTTTCACGCAGCCCGCGCCATTGCCGAAACTCGCTATGCCGCCGCCGTTCCCGCCCTTGCCGAAGCCGTGTTGGAGACTCGCGTCGAGGCCGGTGTGCGGTATTTCTACTACAACGGCATCGGGCGCACGGCGGGCATGGAGGCATTGGCAGCCATCGCCAACGAGCAGGTCTTGGACGCGTTTAACAAACTCATGCGCATGACCAGCCCCATGGACAGCGAGGACAACTTGGCGGTCATGGCCCGCACCATGGCCAAGCACGAACAAAAGGAGCAGGCGATAAAAAACCTGCGACGCATAGTGAAAGTTATGGGAAAGGTGCGCGAAGACTCGCAACTTGCCAAAGCTTACCACAGCATCGTCGGCAGCAAAATTCCCGCCGAATCTACCGCCCAACCAACAAAACGGTACAGTAGCGAATTTATAACACCACGCTAACAATCCAACCGCAAAGGGCGGGAATCGCGAGTTTCGCAGTTGCACACAAAAAACGAGCCGCTATAGTACCCTTTTCCGATTTATCTTTAGAGTTTAACTTGCTCGGTTGTTGAGGCACATGGAATGAAAACATATCTTCCGAAAATTGACGAACAGGGCCGCAAGTGGTGGGTGGTCGACGCGTCCGACTTGGTGCTTGGACGCCTGGCCGTGCGCATTGCCGATGTCCTGCGCGGCAAAAACAAGCCGATCTACACTCCCCACTTGGACTGTGGCGACAACGTGATCGTGGTCAATGCGGACAAGGTTCGGCTTACAGGACGCAAAGAAGAGAAGAAGGTCTATCAGAACTACAGCGGGTACATGGGTGGGCTCAAAGAACAGACCGCCGCCGACGTCCGGGCAAAGAAGCCCGAACGCCTGATTCGCGACGCCGTCTGGGGCATGTTCCCAAAAGGTCGGCTTGGACGCGAAATGTTCAAAAAGCTCAAGGTCTATCCGGGTGAAGAGCATCCGCACGAAGCTCAGCAGCCCGAACCGTTGTCCCTGGAAGGCATCAAGTAACCCCGCAGAGGAACAGGCTACAGATGGCAAAGAAGACTACAGAAGAAGTTTGGAGTGTCGGACGCCGCAAGCGTGCCAATGCCCGCGTGCGCCTTCGCCCAGGCAGCGGCGAAATTAAAATCAACGGACGTGCCGCCGAGGTCCATTTTCCCAACGCCGCGCTGCGAGGCTACCTCATGCAGCCCTTCGAACTGACCGGCACCGGTCAGGACTACGACTTGCTCGCCAATATCAGCGGCGGAGGCCTTGCCGGTCATGCCGGCGCCCTGCGCCACGGAATCGCGCGCGCACTGGCTGAAGCACGCCCCGAATTGCGCGCCGTCCTCAAAGAAAGCGGCATGCTCCGACGAGATCCCCGCGAAAAAGAACGCAAGAAGTACGGTCAGCCCGGCGCACGGAAGAAGTTCCAGTTCTCCAAACGCTAAACCGACTCTTCGAATCCTTACAGCAGGCGGACCCGAGCTTAAACAGCTTGCGGTCCGCCTTTTTTTTGCAGTCGCATCCCACAAAAAACTCCGATCTCTTTCGCCCCAACCCATACCCCCGTAGCCGTCCCTAATTCGAAAACAGAAGAAGGTCGGCCCGACCTATCAACACAAAACTTGGTTGGATTCGGTCAGTTGAGTTCGCAATGGCTTTTAGTATCAACAGGCATCCCCGCCTGTTGTGAAGGTGCCCATGGTAACCAGCCCTGAAAGGGGGGGATGGGCATTGGTTCGATGTTTCTATCGCCCTTTCATGGCTCGGTGTTTTGTGTTCTGTGTCCCAGGGGCGTTGCCCCTGGCTTTATAGATATCGCCCCCCTTGGGGCTGGATCGCAGTCCAGAGGCGTTGCCCCTGGCTTATATGGAATTCGCCTCCTTGGGACTGGTTTGGTCTTATCGTTCAGCCTCGGCGCAGCAGCGTCGTTCGCATTGCCCCAACGGGGCGCAATCCATACAGCCAGGGGC